>CADBAC010000232.1 GCA_902792495.1 Ruminococcus flavefaciens
GCGCCCTATATGGGGGCAAAATTAATACTGAAAGTTTTAGGAAGGGAGTTTGAGGGAGAACCCTTTTTCAAAAGGGTTTCCCTCAATAGACACGCATAAAACTGCTATACGAATACCGCCGTTATGACAGCAGGTTTTGGGTTTATTGGATGATATCACTCGTTCTCGTCATCGGAAGAATCATCCTCATCCTCATCTGAATCTTCATCTTCGTCAGAGTCGTCATCCTCGTCGGATCCAACTTCGTCATTATCTTCATCAGAGTCGTCGTTTTTCTTGGCATCCTTTTTATCGGATTCAGAAGACTTCTTGGGTTCTTCCTTGGGTTCGTCCTTCTTTTCGGTTTCCGTCTCTGCCTTTTCAGCAGCTTTTTTTCTTAGCTTTGCGGTTAAAAGGAGCATAATAATGAGTGCGCCGAGACCCGAAATCGAGATGATAAGGCCGGGCTTCAGTCCGGGAACGCTGTACTTCATGACGATCTGATGCTTGCCTGACGGAACACGGAATACAGGGAAAATATCTGCTGCGGTCATAGTTTCAAGCTTTTTGCCGTCGCAGTAAATATTCCAGCCGCCGTCCTGAACAGCAGTCATTAACATAAGTGAGTCGTGGTCAAGTTCAACATCGCCCTTGATCTTTGTGCCGGTTGCTTCGGTAACTTTGAGACCGCCGGATTTGAGCTGCTTTGAAGCCATATCCCATACCTGTTCGTCGATGTAGTATACTTCAAGTCCGTGGCAGCCCATTGAAAGATTCTCGGCCTTGAACTCGATCTTCATCTGTCCGCCTTCATCAAGACGACCGCAGTATGTGAATGCGCCGTTGGTCGTTTCAAAATTTCTGTCAAGGTTGAAAGCAGTAATATGGAGAGAGCCTGCACGGAAATTATGGCTCAGAAAGTAGAATCCGCTCTTAGGTGCAGTGTATTCATAAATGATGTTCGGAGTTGCTGAACCGTCCTCAACGTAGTAGTATCTGCTGTTGAGGTCGTCGCCTTCGTCAAGTCTAACATTGACAGGATCAACCTTGTCGGGTTCTACCTTTATATAAGGAGTTGTCTCAGCACCGCATAATGCAGAGAGGAGACGGTTGTGGTTCTCAAGTCCACGTATCTGATCGTCAGTCTGGAAACTGAGGATATTGTCCGAAACTGCATAAGCGATAGGGAGTGCTGTAGTATTCTCGTTTATAGCAGGAGTTTCTTCCGCAGCAGTTTCCTTGACAACAGTGCCGGGCAGTACGTAGCTGAGATTTCCGCCGTAGTCGATGAAATACTTCAGACCGAAAAGGCTGTTCTGTACAGGTGAAGAAATGTTGTATACTGAACTTACCTTATCGGCATAAACACGGTTGCCCATGTATTTGAGGAATGTGAAAGCCTTGCCGTTCATGGTGGATGAATAGTAGCCTATACCCTTGCAGTTGTCGATCATGCTTGGGTTGAAGGTGAATCCGCCGTTTGCTTCCACACGGTAGAAGTCGTTCTTGCCGCTGGAGATACGCTTGCCGTTGTTGATGTGGCGGACAAGCTGCTCGGTATAGGTAACTTCGTCAGCTGCCTGGAATCCCTTGTTTCCTTCGTACTTGGAAATGGTAAGGAGGTTCTTGCCGATGTCGAATACCATCATGCAGGCAACAGCCGCTGTACATATGTGCCAGAGAATGTTCTTTGCCTTGTCAGGCTTGTTCCTGATGATGAATGCGATAACGCTTCCCACAACGATAACAGCTGCTGAAGCGATGATAACAGGCCATGCGTATGATGGGAGGTCTTCGTATTTCTCAGTCTTGCCCAGTCCCTTTACTGTGAAGTAGAACAGAGCGATACCTGCACCTGAGCCTAAAACCGTTCTGATGATGGTGAGACCCTTGTAGTTGGCAAGTCCCTGACCTGTGAGGAGGATCAGATAAAGTGAGAACAGGAATACCCAGCGTCCGGGGAGCTGATTAGGGAAGTGGAAGCCGTGCCATACGTAGTTGAGGTAGTTGCAGTTCATTGAAGCGGTAAGGAATACCAGCATGAATGCGCTTAATATACGCTCGGGGATGCGTACAGCCTTGTTTGTGAAGTAGAGCGGTACAGCTAAGAATACCAGCAGTCCGCAGTAGATGTTAGCGCCTGTGTACTCCTGGAAGAAGCCCTGTGAAGGCAGAGCGTACTGGAGCACCTGAGTGAAGTTGCCGTACCATTCAAGCTTTTCGGGGCCTGTTGCTTCGGAGGCGAGAGTGTTTGTGATACCCATGTATACAGGGATGATAACGGCTGCTGAAAGTGCGCCTGCTATCAGTGAATATATGCCGAATCTGACACATGAGATAAGAGCGTCGCCGAAGCCGACGATGCGGTGCTACTGAGTTTCCTCATTCTTGGTGAGCCTGATGCAGAGGAGGAAGTGTGTGAGGAAGTAGAATGCGCTGAATATACAAACGGCGAAACCGATATAGAAGCTGGAGATTATAGTCGCTGCAAGAGTAATAACGTAAAGCAGCGGCTTTCTTTCGTGTATCAGCTTTTCTATGCCTATGATGACGAGGGGAGTATAAATGAGGGCATCAGTCCACATGAACTGGGAAATGAATGCTATCATGTAGGAACAGAGCGAATAGCATACAGCCGCACCAATGAGGGCAGGTGACTGTGACTTTGTCTTGTACCTCAGAGCACCCAGACAGGTCACTGAGCTGAGGGCTATCTTGATGAGACAGAAAATGTCCAGTGCCTTGACCAGCTTTGCGGCGGGGATGAACTTCATCAGCAGTATGAATATGCTGTTGCAGTAGTAAGCGCTCTGCGCCCAGTTGTTGTAGCCGAAAGCGCCGTTCCATGAATGCAGTATCTCGGAAAGCGAACCTGCATTGACGTTATTGACGTACATCGGGAAATACTGTCCCCAAAGGTCCATACAGAGTACGGACCTGCTGCCGAATGGAGCTATTTCCTTTGCCTTGAACACTATCACGCCTATGGCGAGGGAAATAGCAGCTGCAATAACGTAAGGAAGAATGGCAAGAGGATTTATCTTGCTTAGCTTCGATGATTGTTTTGTCATATAAAAACTCCTTGTCTTTTTAAAATATTTATAAATAAAAGGGGTTGTCCCTCATATATATTAGACGATTTTTAACTGCAAATAACTCAGAGCAATTAAAAATACGCAGTAAAATATTATGTGACATTTTTGCAAGTATTTATGCAATACTTACAAAACGCTTCCCGGCACTGACATTTTTACTTAAAATACAACTTAAATATGCCATTTTTTGCCGCAGAAAACCGTGTTGACATCACATACATTCTATTATATAATAAAATATGAAATTTTGCAAGGAGGAAATGCATGAAGAGAATAATTCTTAATCTGGCACCTTACTGGTACCTCGTTGTCATCATACTCGCTCTGCTGGGAGTTCAGGCTTTCTGTGACCTTTCACTGCCGCAGTATACGTCGGATATGATAGATACGGGTATACAGAATCATGGTGTTGAATATCCCATTCCCGGGAAACTGACCCCGGAAGCCGCGGCACAGACCGGACTGAAAGCAGGAACGCCGGTCGCTGCCGGAGGGCTGGACGCGGCGTGCGGAACCCTCGGCGCAGGGGTGGTTTCACCCGGCCAGACACAGGAGCAGGGCGGCCAGGCCGGCGGAATGAGCATCTGTATCGACCGGTACGCCGCGGATCCGCGGCTGATCCTCGGATTTCATGT
>CADBAC010000233.1 GCA_902792495.1 Ruminococcus flavefaciens
TCTATGATATAATGAAAAAAATCACATCAAGGAGGTGCACCGTGAAAAAGATCCTTACTGCTGAAGATGACAAGGAAATAAACCGCCTTATCTGCGAATACCTTTCCTCTCAGGGATACGAAACGCTGTCCGCTCTCAACGGGCTTGACGCTGTACGAATGGTCCGTGAAGATGAAGGACTTTCCCTGCTGATACTTGACCTTATGCTCCCTTTCCGAAGCGGCGACATGGTATTGCAGAGTATACGTGAATTCTCCGATATCCCCGTTATCGTGGTATCCGCAAAAAGCGATACACGTTCAAGGATAGACCTTATACGCATGGGCGCTGACGACTATATAACAAAGCCCTTTGATCTGGATGAACTTCTTGTTCGTGTGGAGGCTGTACTGCGCAGATATGACGGAAATAATCATACACAGAATGAACGGAAGATACTTACCTACAAGGATCTGTCACTTGACCTGACATCGGGAATAGCCGCCGTCTGCGGAAAAAATCTCACACTGACGGTCAAAGAATATGCCATACTTGAACTTATGCTGGAGAATCCCACAAAGCTGTGGTCAAAGGCAAACCTTTTTGAAAGTGTATGGGGCGAGAATTATCTCAGCGACGACAACACCGTAAAAGTTCACATGAGCAATATCCGTCAGAAGCTGAAAAAGCTTGACCCCGATACCGAATATATCGAAACTGTCTGGGGAATGGGATACAGACTTGTCGGTGACTGAGCCTTAATCTTTTTTTGCCATTCGCTTAACCTTTTCTTTACCTTTGGCTGATATGATAAAGGAAAGAAAAACGACAGGAGTGGAAGCTGTGAGCAACAGCGTTATTACTATCAGAGGGCTTTGCAAGTCCTACAAAAAGCATGAAGTCCTCAACGATTTCAGCCTTGACGATGAACGTGGACACATATGCGGACTTATCGGCCCTAACGGTGCAGGCAAGACAACTGTCATGAAAATAATGGGAGGTCTTATCAGGCAGGGCAAAGGCGAAATGGAATTTTTCGGGGACGGCGATGACCTTGACAAAAACCGCAGCCGTATGAGCTTTATGATAGAACAGCCCATTATCGCCAACAATATGACTGCAAGGAACAATATCGAGTATATCCGCCTTCTCCGTGGATATCCCGACGACAGGAGAGTTGACGAGATACTGGAGCTTGTGGGTCTTACAAACACAGGCAAAAAGAATGCAGGGAAATTCTCCCTCGGCATGAAACAGCGTCTGGGGATCGGCATGGCGCTTCTGCCCAAACCTGAAATAATGGTCCTCGACGAACCCGTGAACGGTCTTGACCCCGAAGGCATCGTGGAGGTCCGTCAGCTTATAAAGCGTATGCAGGAGGAATGGGGCGTGACTGTCCTCATATCAAGCCATCTGCTCTCGGAATTGTCGGAGCTTTGTACGGATTTCTCCATTATCAGCAACGGCAGACTTGTGGAAAATCTCAGCCGTGAAGAACTTCTCATCAAGTGCAGAGGTCATCTTGCTGTGCGCACCGACAACATCAACAAAACTGCCGCATTCCTGGAAGACAAGCTGTCCATATCCGATTACAAGGTGATACACGGCGAGGAGATACATATTTTTGAGCGTCAGGATGAAGTCCTCCGCATATCAAAAACTATCACCGACAGCGGACTCATCATCACTAAGCTGAACGAAGAAGGACAGAACTTAGAGGACTATTATCTCGAAAAGGTAGGTGGCAGAAATGAATAATCTCATAAAAGCTGAATGGTTCAGACTCAGACATTCGGGAAGTTCCATGCTTTCCGGTAATCTTTTCATTATAACATTTATGAGCCTTGCCATGACTTTGTTCCAGTTTATAGGCAGCGAAGGTCTTGATATATCAGCGATGTCATTTGTGACCCATGCAGGCATGGGAATAGCTATGTCGGTCATGGTGCCTGCCGCCATGATAACAGGAACTTTCGACAGCCGTATCGCCAATTATGAAATAATGAAAGGCACTCCCCCATTGCAGACCGTACTCAGCAAAATACTGCTGGTGCTTATCCTGAATACTGTTTTTTACTTCATTCCAAGCATAACACTGGTACAGATATTCGACAGCGGCCTCCTCACTGCAAAGATGATACTGCTGATGTACGTATGCATCGCCAAATCGATCGTATTCGCAACATCCATCTGCATTTTATTCAAAAGCGGCGTTGGCACAGTCATATTCGTATTTGCATTCGCTTTTCAGACAATGCCGTTGGTCATTCTGCAATACTTCACAGGAATAGATATGTCTTCCGCAGCAAGCTGGTTCACGACTACGCAGGTAATGATAATAGGAAATCAGCTGCTATTTGATATGGAAGATCTGACCCTTCCGCTGGATGGATCATACATTGAAATAAAGGTCATCCTTTCATTCATGATCACAGTCGCCGTAATGATATCGCTGGCACACAAGTCAATGAAAGACAAGTGGGAAATTCAGCTGACTTCACCTGCATGATTCACATCTGATAATAAGGAGGTACACGATATGGAAATTCTTCTCGGAACAGTATGCGTGTGCCTTCTTGTCATTTTGTGCGTCCTGCTTTGGAAATATATCTCGGTAAAAAAGAATATCCGACACTTCTCAGAGGAACTGGAAAAGCTGAAAGACAGCGATTACAGACAGCCTCTTAAAGTGTCGGACTTCGATAAGGATATCGTTGAACTTGCGGTAAAAGTCAACGAACATACCGATATCCAGCGAAAACTCGGCAATGACTATGAGCAGAGCAAAAAACAGCTTAGCACGGTCATTTCGGGTATCTCCCACGACTTCCGCACTCCCCTTACGGCTTCGCTGGGATATTTGCAGATGATAGAGAAAAGCGGTGAACTGTCGGAGAAAAATGCGGAATATCTCGGTATCGCTATGCAGAAAAATCAGTATCTGAAAGAGCTGTCAGACGAGTTTTTTGAGCTCAGCAAAATAGACAGCGGCAAAGAACAGCTTAATATGGAGGATGTAAACCTGAGCAATATCCTGACAGACCACATCCTTGAACAGCATTCATGGATCGCCGCCCGGAATATCGCCGCCGGATTCGATATAACCGACGGCATTATCATACAGACCGATATACACTTCCTGACGAGGATACTGAACAATCTCATGTCAAATGCGCAGAAATATACCGCTGACAGCTTCAGTGCATCGCTGAAACGTGACGGCGGCAGAACAGTGCTGACCGTGGCGAATACACTCTCCGACAGCGGCTCAATGGATATAGATAAAGTGTTCGAGCCTTTCTACCGCATGGACTCACGTACCACAGGCGGCTCAGGACTGGGACTTTACGTGGTGAAAAAACTCTGCGATAAACTGAACTGGACAGTCACCGCCAAGCTGACCAACAACGTCTTTTCTGTAAAAATAAGCATATAAAAGCCACACTTAACTGTGGTGCTCATACAGCAGTCTATATGTATTATTGAGGTAGACATTCTGAAGAAGATTCTTCTCGAATCTGTTTCCCAAGACTATTAATTTTGCCCCTGATAGGGCGCTCCCAGTTATATTACTGGTTTTCACATTTCTCGTGGAGCGCCCTATCAGGGGCAAAATTCTATTAAAAGTCTTTGGAAAGGGGTTCGGGGCCGACTCCCCACAGTGTGGGGAGATGTCAGCGCAGCTGACAGAGGGGACGGCCTCCGTCAGA
>CADBAC010000234.1 GCA_902792495.1 Ruminococcus flavefaciens
AACGAATTACAAGCAGAATACATCCGCGATGAATTAATTCGCCGCGGAATCAAATAAAAAGGAGAAAAATCATGACAATTTTTGAAGAACTCAAACGCAGAGGACTCCTCGCACAGCTTACAGACGAGCAGGAAATCGAGGAACTCATCAACGCCGGAAAGGCAACATTCTACATCGGCTTCGACCCGACAGCCGATTCTCTCCATGTTGGTCACTTCATGGCACTCTGCCTTATGAAGCGCTTACAGGAGGCAGGCAACAAGCCGATAGTGCTTATCGGCGGCGGTACCGCAATGATAGGCGACCCCTCAGGCAAGACTGATATGAGAAAGATGATGACTCCCGAGACGATTCAGCACAACGTAGACTGCTTCAAGAAGCAGATGAGCCGCTTCATCGACTTCTCTGACGACAAGGCAATAATCGTAAACAATGCTGACTGGCTCATGAAGCTAAATTACGTGGACATTCTCCGTGAAGTAGGAGCACATTTCAGTGTAAACCGAATGCTCTCACACGAGTGCTACAAGCAGAGAATGGAACGCGGACTCACCTTCCTCGAATTCAACTACATGATAATGCAGAGCTACGACTTCATGGAACTCTTCCAGAAATACGGCTGTAATATGCAGTTTGGCGGAGACGACCAGTGGGCAAATATGCTTGGCGGTACAGAGCTTATCCGCCGCAAGCTCGGTAAGGACGCATACGCTATGACTATCACTCTCCTGCTCAACGCAGAGGGTAAGAAAATGGGAAAGACAGAGAAGGGTGCAGTATGGCTCGACGCTGAAAAGACTACTCCTTACGAGTTCTTCCAGTACTGGAGAAACGTTGACGACGCTGACGTTATAAAGTGTCTGAAAATGCTCACATTCGTTCCCGTTGAGCAGATAGAAGAAATGGAAAAGACAATGGAAGGCGCTCAGTTCAACGCTGCGAAGGAGCTTCTCGCATACGAGCTCACTAAGCTCGTTCACGGCGAGGAAGAAGCTGAAAAGGCTAAGGCAGCTGCAAAGGCACTGTTCGGCGGCAGCGGCTCCAACGAGAATATGCCTACAGTTGAGATAGACTCTGCCGACCTGACAGACGGCGCTCTCGGACTTCTCACACTTCTTGTCAAGGCAGAGCTTGCACCTTCTATATCAGAGGCAAGACGTCTTGTACAGCAGGGCGGTATCACAGTCAATGAGGAGAAGAAAACTGACCCTAAGGAGCAGATAAAGCTTGAGGGTGAGACTATCGTTCGCAAGGGCAAGAAGGCATTTAAGAAAGTAGTAGTGAAATAAATATACTTTATGTAATTTTATTGTGTGATTTATCAATAAGTACAGTCAAAATGAACAAAAGTCAGTTTTAAAGCGGGTGATTTTCATCCGCTTTAAATTTTCATTTTTTTTAAATGCAGTTGCTGTTGATTAAACGATATATCTTTATTTATAGCTGTTCATATATATAAGTGCCATGCCGCATATAATTTTTTTATACCGATTGACAAACCATAATTATGATAATATAATGATAATGTAGAAAGTTATACTAAACGGATAATTACTTGCAATGTTTTTGGGGAGGAGATGATATCAATGTACCATAACAAAAAAGGTTTTACTCTGATCGAACTTATCGTTGTTATTTGTATCATTGGTGTGCTTGCAACTATACTTGTGCCGTCAGCTATCGGATTCGTAAAGAAGTCTAAGAGGACAGCTGATGTTGGTACTGCGAGGGATATATACAATGACGGAGGTATCATACTTGCTGAAGGCAATGATGGATATTTCTCATATATTTCCAGCGGCGGAAGCAGTGTATCGGCAAATGCTATTCATAACGAAGAGGCAGATAATTATGACATACAGATCGTTTGCGAACGAGTTGCAAATGATAACGGCAGTAAATGGGTCGCAAGCGGCAGTCAGTTCGACGATTTTGCCGTAGATATGAACAAGATAGAAGATGCAATGTTACCTTTGAAATACTTCAGTCCTACAGGAAATGAAAGACTCACAAAGTGGATCATAGCAAGAAGGGCTGAAGAAACAGACAAGGTTGAAGTCTGGTCAGCAGATGATGCAGGAAATCCCTGCTTCAGAGTATGGCCTGAGACAGACGACAGATACTACAATAAATAAAAAATTAAAGCCGATGAGAGATCATCGGCTTTGTTTTTTCAGTCCTGATTTTATGCCCGACATTATTATCTCACGGGCTTTTATGGCTTCTTCCTTTGAAAGAGGGGGAGTGTCGCCAAGCGGATACTCTATCCCCAGATTCTCATACTTCGGCTTTGCCATGTCGTGATAGGGGAGAACATCCAGCGCTTTCAGATTGCTGAGTGTTGAAAGGTACTCGCCCAGTGCAAAAAGTTCGTCGTGCTGATCGGTTATACCGGGGACTACTACATGACGGATCCACACAGGTATTCCCAAGTCACGGAGATGTTCGGCAAATGCGAGGATATGCTCGTTGCCTATGCCTGTCAGCTTTTTGTGTTCGGCGCTGTCAATGTGCTTTATATCCAGCATTACAAGGTCGGTGTACTTCAAAGCCTTGTCGATAGCCTCATGATGTTCGGGAGAGTAAACTCCTGCGGATGTATCCAGACAGGTGTGAACTCCCTTGCTTTTGGCCAGAGCGAACAGTTCCGCTAAGAATTCGGGCTGAGCGAGAGGTTCGCCGCCGGTAGCGGTGATCCCGCCTGATTTGAGGAATTCCTTGTATGAATCGTACTCCTTCATAAGATCTTCGGCGGTTCTCTCCGTGCCTTTGCCAAATTCCCATGTATCGGGATTGTGGCAGTATTTGCACCTGAGCGGACAGCCCTGAAAGAATACCACGAAGCGTACTCCGGGACCGTCAACTGTGCCGAAGCTTTCTGTTGAATGGATGTGACCGATCATTATTCCCACCTCTGTTTTGCATAGTTGATAAGTGTATCTTTTATGTTAGGGAGCTTTTCCTCAAGTACAAGAGTGAGAAGCTCCTTTAATGCTGCCCCTACGTCTTTGCCTTTCAGACCGATAGCCATAAGGTCGTTTCCGCTGACGGCAAGATTTCTGAGTCCACGGCATTCGTTGTTTTCAATGAGGAGTCGGCCCTCGTCCATAAGTTTGTCGAAAAGTTCGTTCTCCTCGAAAACAAAGTCATTTTTAGCCAGATTATCGCACTTTTTCAGTTCCATCAGCTCAAAGAAAAGATCATCGCCTATATCCGCCATCATCTTTTTAACAGCTATCCTGTCGAAAACTTTCTTGCTGTGTCGGGCAATGAGCATAACAGCGTAGGACATAGTCTCACCGTCGTACTTCATGCGCTTCATGATGTCTTTAGTTATTTCTGCACCGACGGGACCGTGCTTCTTGAAGTGGCCTCTGCCGTTTGCATCGAAAGTTGCACAGGCAGGCTTGGCGATATCGTGGAAAAGCAGGGCGGTACGCATTTTCACGTTGTCCTGCGGAGCAAATCCCACAGCCCTTACAGTGTGTTCCCACACGTTGTACTTGTGGTACGGTGAGTGCTGGTCAAAGCCGATAGAAGGCTCAAATTCGGGGATTATGGTAGTGATGATATCGCTGTACTCCAGCAGCACCTCAACGCAGTATTTTCCGCAGAGAAGCTTGTCAAGTTCCGAGCGGATGCGTTCCACAGAGATGTTTTTCAGCCTTCCCTTCATGGAGTGAACAGC
>CADBAC010000235.1 GCA_902792495.1 Ruminococcus flavefaciens
TGAAGATGCGCCGACAGATTTTTCGTCAGATTGTATAGAAATTTCGCAGGCATACTTACGTATGTCAAGGGATTTCTGTGCAAGATGACGGAAAATATGCAAGCAGATTCAGTGCAAAGCCGTCAGGTGTGCTTTGTGCGGTGTTGCCTTAATATTAAAAGCGCCTGTAACAGCGATACTCATATCACAGTTACAGGCGCTTTTTTGTTTGGTTTAATTATCAGGAGAGATCAGTGTGTCTTACTGCGTCTCTGACCTTGAGTACAAAGGAAGGCGAAACTGAAAGCTCGTCTATACCCATTCTCAGGAATGTTTCGGTAAGACTTGTGTCAGCTGCAAGTTCGCCGCATATACCTATCCACGCACCATTTGCATGGGCATTTTTTGCAGACATTTCTATGAGCCGGAGAATAGCTTCATGGTGTGTATCAACGAACTGTTCAACGGCACTGTTTTGCCTGTCACAGGCGAGAGTGTATTGTGTCAGGTCATTGGTACCTACGCTGAAAAAGTCAACAAGAGGAGCAAGTTTATCGCTTATGACAGCTGCTGCGGGAGTTTCGATCATTATACCGAGTTCTGCGTTTTCATCGAAGTCTACTCCGTCAGTGCGTAGCTCCTCTCTGACCTCTGCGCATATTTTTTTGATCTGTTCCACCTCCGATACACTTGTTATCATAGGGAACATGATACCAAGCTTGCCGAATGCGGAAGCCCTGTAAAGGGCACGGAGCTGTGTCCTGAATATCTCTGGACGAGTGAGACAGATCCTTATAGCTCTGAAACCGAGGGCAGGATTGTCCTCCTTTGCGAGATCAAAATAATCCACCTTCTTGTCAGCGCCGATGTCAAGAGTACGTATAATGACCTTTTTGCCAGCCATGCTTTCAAGCACCTTTTTGTAGGCAGCAAACTGCTGCTCTTCGGTCGGATAATCGCTGCTCTCAAGATAGAGAAATTCACTTCGGAATAGACCAATTCCTCCTGCGTCGTTGGCAAGAACTGCTCCGATATGATCCACTCCGCCGATATTGGCAAAAATATTGATCCTTGTTCCGTCGAGCGTAACGTTTTCCTTGCCTTTTAACTCCTGGAGAAGCCTCTTCTTTTCCTCGTCCTCTTTCTGCTTCGTTTCGAGTTTTTCGAGAGCCTCGGTGTCAGGAGAGAGGAATACCTCACCGGTATATCCGTCAACTGCGGCAAACATACCGTCTGACACAGCTGAGAGAAAATCATCACCTGCACCGATAACGGCAGGGATATTCATATTCCTTGCCAGTATAGCTGTGTGAGAATTTGAAGAGCCGTGAGATGTAACAAAAGCGAGGACCTTGTTCTTGTCCAGCAGAACGGTTTCGCTGGGAGCCAGATCGTCTGCACAGATTATCACTTTTTCGTCGCTTCTGTTCTCCTGAGAACCGTCGTCTGAAAGGCAGGCGATAATGCGATTCGATATATCCTTTACGTCTGCGGAGCGTGCCTGCATATAGGCATCGTCCATAGACGCAAACATTTCTGAAAAGTTATCGGCGGTCACCGAGACTGCATATTCTGCATTGACAGACTGAGTGTCGATAATACTTTCGATGGACTCGTTGTAATCGTCATCTTCGATCATCATCATGTGTATCTCAAAGATCTGAGCATTCTGCTCACCGACCTCCTTGAGTGCCTTGTCATATATTTCCTGAAGCTGAGCTGTTGCCGCTTCCTTTGCGGCTTCCAGTCTTTTCTTCTCGGCAGCTGTATCGCTGACGTGTATTCGCTTTACAGTTGTGTCCCTTCGTTTGAAAACAGAGATCTTACCGATAGCTACAGCACCGTAAACTCCCTTGCCTTTGAAAATGGTCATATTGATGCACCTCCTTTAAAGGTATGGGACAGCAGTGATGCCGTCCCATTTTCGTTTGGAATTATTCGCCGAAACCGTTCTCGAACATTGCAGCGAGTTCATCAAGAACTGCCTGCTCGTTACCGCCGTTAACGACTATTTCCACTTCGGTGCCCTTTTTAAGTCCCGCTGCCATGATCTGCATGACATTTTTAGCCTTGATGTCCTTATCATTGGCTTTGAGAATGACCTCGCTGTCTGAATGAGCCTTGACAGCCTTTGCGATCATACCTGCGGGTCTCATGTGCATACCTTCTGCGTTTACGATAGTTACCTTTTTTGATACCATAAATTTTCACTCCTTATAATAATGATTTGTTTTATGCGTTCTGAGGATGCTTCTTTTTGAGCAGAGCCAGCATTAACATTCCAACTACTGAGCCGATGGCAAGTGCTATAACATACTGGAGAGGGTGTCCTACCACAGGGAATACGAATATACCGCCGTGAGGAGCTCTGAGCGTACAGTCGAATGCCATTGATATGCCGCCTGCTGTTGCCGCACCTACGATACAGGAGGGGATCACTCTTGCAGGGTCAGCTGCGGCGTAGGGGATAGCGCCTTCTGTTATGAAGCTGAGTCCCATAATGTAGTTGACGGGACCGTTCTTGCGTTCCTCCTCGGTAAATCTGTTTTTGAAGAATGTGGTAGCCAGTGCTATAGCGATAGGGGGGACCATACCTCCTAACATTACTGCTGCCATGATATTGAAGTTGCCCTGAGAGATAGCAGCAACGCCGAATACATAGGCTGCCTTGTTGAAGGGACCGCCCATGTCTATCGCCATCATACCTCCGAGTATGCAGCCAAGGAGGACCTTGCTCGAGTCGCCCATGCCGTTGAGGAAGTTGGAGAGACCGTCGTTGAGAATGCCCATTACAGGGTTGACTGCACACATCATGATGCCGACAATGGCGAGTCCTCCGAGAGGATAAATGAGTACGGGCTTGATACCGTTGAGAGCCTTGGGCAGCTTATTGCACGCCTTTTCCAGGCGAAGTGTGAGGTATCCGCCGATAAAGCCCGCCAGCAGCGCACCGAGGAAGCCTGAGGGAACGTCTCCTCCCGGAGAAGCAAAGGTTGCACCTGCGGCTGCCATTGCACCTCCTGCCATACCGACAAGGAAGCCGGGGCGGTCAGCGATGCTGAGTCCGATATATCCTGCAAGCACAGGTATCATGAACTGGAAAGCGTAGTTTCCGATAGTCTTGAACCATGCCGCAGCCGCAAGGTGGGAACCGAAATCACCGTCCTGAGGAGCGCCTCCGAAGGAGTCTATCAGGAAGGCTATTGCGATAAAAATGCCTCCCGCAACTGTGAAGGGCAGCATATTTGAAACGCCGTTCATGAGGTGTTTGTAAAGCTTTCTTCCGAAGCCTTCGCTGTCAGATGAGCTCGATGAGGTGCTGTCGGCTTCGCCCTCATGATGATATACGGGAGCGTCTCCTGCTTCGATGCGGTTTATAAGCTCCTCGGGGATCTTTATACCGTCTGATACCTTGGTCTTTATGACTTTTTTGCCGTTGAAACGCGCCATAGAGACAGTCTTGTCGGCAGCTACGATTATACCGTCGCAGGCGTCGATCTCTTCCTGAGTGAGGATATTCTTTGCGCCGCCGGAACCGTTTGTCTCAACTTTAATGGAGATACCCAGCTTTTTGCCTGCTTTTTCAAGAGCCTCGGCAGCCATATAGGTGTGGGCAATACCCGTCGGGCAGGCGGTTACCGCAAGAACTTTATATCCGTTTTCGGTTCTTTCTTCAGCAGCA
>CADBAC010000236.1 GCA_902792495.1 Ruminococcus flavefaciens
GGAAATAAAGCTTTCCAAGACCGCAATGAACCTGACAATCGGCCAGAAAGATATCTCATGGGTAACAATGCTCCCGACTACAGCAACAAATGTTGATGAAATATGGACAACATCCGATCCAAAGGTAGCAACAGTAGACGGTTGGGGCAATGTTACAGCAGTTGGCGCAGGTACTTGCACAGTTACAGTAACAAGCAAGCAGAATCAGGCTGTAAAGGCAGACATAAAGGTAACAGTTTCCGCAGCAAATGACGGAAAGACCGTACAGGAAATAAAGCTTTCCAAGACCGCAATGAACCTGACAATCGGCCAGAAAGATATCTCATGGGTTACAATGCTCCCGACTACTGCAACAAATGTTGAGGAGATATGGACAACATCCGATCCAAAGGTAGCAACTGTAGACGCTTGGGGAAATGTAACAGCAGTTGGCGCAGGTACTTGCACAGTTACCGTAACAAGCAAGCAGAATCAGAGCGTAAAGGCAGACATAAAGGTAACAGTTTCCGCAGCAAACGACGGGAAGACTGTTCAGAAGATAAATCTTACAAAGTACGCAATGAACCTCAATGTTGGTCAGAAGGATATATCCTATGTAACAATGCTCCCAGCTACTGCAACAAATGTTGAGGAGATATGGACAACATCCGATCCTAAGGTAGCTATTGTTGACGGTTGGGGAAATGTTACAGCTGTAGGTCCGGGAACCTGTAAGATCACTGTTACAAGCAAGCAGAATCAGAGCGTAAAGGCTGACATAACAGTTACTGTTATCGGTGCAACTACAACTACTACACGTCCCGTTACAACTACAGTCGCAACTACAACTACTACAGCGGCAGCAACTACTACAACATCATCTGCTCCTGCGGCAACAACTTCCGCAGCTGCAACAACTTCATCTGCCGCAACTTCTGCAACAACTGCGGCTCCTGTATCAAATACTACTGCTCCTACTACAGCAGCACCTGTAACTGAGACAACAGTTTCTACCACGATCTCCAATATTTCCAAGACTAACTTCACTATCAGAACTATCAAGGGCGTTACATATGTTGGCGGTATAATCGTGGTAAACAAGAGCTATTCACTTCCCGAAAGCTTCAATTCAGCAGGCGGTCTTAACCTTACTGCAAAGGCTCAGTTTGACAGACTTGCCGCAGAAGCTAAGTCTCAGGGTCTGAATATCTACATTTCATCAGGCTACAGATCATATGCTACCCAGAGCAGCATCTATCAGGATAACGTAACAAGATACGGCGAAGCTATGGCAGATTCATTCTCAGCACGTCCGGGCTATTCCGAGCATCAGACAGGTCTTGCAATTGATGTAAACACTATTGATGATACATTTGCAGGAACTCCCGAAGCAAGATGGCTTGCAGACCACGCTCATGAGTACGGCTTCATTATCCGTTACCCTGAGGGCAAGGAAAATATTACAGGATACCAGTACGAACCGTGGCACATCCGCTATCTCGGAATCGATACAGCTACAGCTGTATACAACAGCGGACTTACACTTGAAGAATACCTCGGTATCGATTCATACTATCACTGATAACAATACCCCTGTCATAAACGTGATACACATATAGGAGTTTTTACACATATCTATTGAGGAGAACCCTTTTGAAAAAGGGTCCCCTCAAACTCCATTCATAAAACTTTCAGTATTAATTTTTCCCCATTATAGGGCGCACACCGGTAAAGTAAGGACACATCCTTTTTAAGTGCGCCCTATAATGGGGAAAAATTCTATTAAAAGTCTTTGGAAAGGGGTTCGGGGAAGAACCTTTCCTCAGAAAGGTTTTCCCCGATAAATACGTATAAATCTTCTGTAAGAGTAACGCATTTAATGTCAGGGGTATTTTCTATCTCAAAGCCGCATAGGTGTGATACGCCATAAGTCTCGGGCATTTCAAGGGTACGGCGTACCACCTCTGACGGCGTATGACATTCTGCTGCTGTTATTATTCTATGCAGAAACAGAGTTTTTGCAACAATGAAATATTTGTCAGTACAGCTTTGCAGTGAAACTCAGGTATTGATATAATTATGTCAGATTGTAACCATTGTGAAATCAAATGTAAGAATTTGTATTAAACCTGAAATCAACCTGTTATTGCAATTATGCCCGCTCTGCATTATAATATAATCATAAAAGGGAAAAGGAATAAACAAGAAAGAAAATAATGAACACACCGTTTATACGTCAACATACCTCCTGACGTAAAACAGCACAGGACCCGAACACCCCTGTGCAAACTGAACACACTTTCCATATTAAAAACTCCACCGACGCAATAGTGTCGATGGAGTTTTCTTTTTTATTCAGTTCTGATGCCTTACGACTCCGTACTCGTCGTCAAGCCTGTAATAGGGACAGGCATAATTCGTGCCGTTGAGAAAGCGGTACATCTCGTCCTCGTCAAGGTTGACCATGCAGGTATAGCAGTCGTAATCATCGTCATAGACGTAATTCGTGCAGGTCTCGCAGTTTGTCTGTTTTTTCTTTTCCATTGGTTATCTCCTTATCTTTTGATATCACTGTCACATTTTTTTACGCTCGGTTATATGTCCTTTTTCATTAAAGCAGATGAGCTGCTTACCGTTATTATACCATTTTATCATTCCGTTTTCGTACCATCCGTATGATACCTCGAGCGTTTTTCCATTATGCCAGACAGCATAGCTTTTCAACTCTCCCGAGAAATAGAAATTGACTTCTATTCCTTCCTGTACTCCGTTTTCATAAAATTCATAGTAAGCAAGGTTTCCGTTACCATATACTTCATATGACAGTCCGGTATAATAAACATCTTCTTCATCATCTTCTTTATCATCGCTGAAATCGCAGATATAATATCCGTGCCACCGATCCCACCAAAGATCTTCTCCAAACTCTTTCCCGTGTTCGATCACATATTCCAATGATAAGAATTCCAGCTTTTGATGCTCGATCACATAATCTCTGGATAATCGCATCATCCTATCTGCTTTCAGAGTGTCGGGTTTCACGGTTTTGGTCTGTTCAGATTTCGCAGTTATTGGCTGTTTAGGTTTTGTTTTTTTGTGTTGCGGCTTTATAAACATCTCGGTTCACCTCCGATAATGCGGATATATGCGGTTTACTTTTTCTTCATTATGACCGAAGCAATAATACAGCCGATGCCTGCGAGAAGTTCGCCTGCAACCACGGCGATGACCCATTTGAACTCCGTACCGAGGAATATAGCTGTGGGAGCGTCCGCACCGCCGATGATCCCGATTGTTTCCTCATTGAATGAGCCTGCAATGAGGTATATACCAACTGCGGTAACAACGGCAAGAAGTATAATGAATATGCCGATGATACGCAGGATCTTCCAATTGTTTGTCATTTTATCACCTTTCCTGCTTACTGCTTTCTGATCTCTGACAACTGCGATCAGATATCCTCCATAGAAAGCGTAGCCACAGCATTAAGGCTTTCGTCAGCGGTTATTCCTGCGAGGAAGTTGTAGCTTCCCTGACAGGCTATCATTGCGCCGTTGTCGCCGCAAAGCTTCTTCTCGGGCATATAGAACTCAAATCCACGCTTTTTGCAGGCCTCGGAAAGAGCGGCACGTACTCCGCTGTTTGCGGAAACTCCGCCTGCCAGTGCGACTTTTTTATCTCCGAGATAGTGGACTGCAAGCTTGCGGAAAGGTCATTGCGGTCTATTTCGATACCCTTTTGCTCTGCATTGTGGAGAGTGTTGATAACATTGGTCTTCAGTCCCGAGAAGCTGAAATCGAATTCATTTCCCGCAACGGCAGGGTGTGGGAGCCTGAAAGCTTTAGGGTCGCCGGACTGAGCGGCATTGTCAACATGGACACCGCCGGGGTAGGGGAATCCCATAGCACGGGCGCATTTGTCGAAACATTCACCTGCCGCATCGTCACGGGTACGTCCCACAACTCTGAATTTTGTGTAGCTGAGGACCTCGATTATATGGCTGTGACCGCCGCTTGCAACAAGGCAGAGATAAGGCGGCTCAAGGTCGGGGAATGTGAGATAGTTTGTGGCAATATGGCCTGCTATGTGATGAACGGGGATAAGCGGTTTTCCGCATGACATAGCCAGAGCCTTTGCAAAGCTGACACCTACCAGCAGAGCGCCGATAAGTCCGGGAGCGTATGTAACGGCGATACCGTCAAGGTCGGCGAGAGTAACATTTGCATCGTCGAGAGCCTTGCGGACAACTCCGAGTATATTTTCGCAGTGGCGGCGTGAAGCTATCTCAGGGACAACTCCGCCGTATTTTTTATGTTCTTCTATCTGAGTGGAGATGACTGAGGAGAGGATCTCACGGCAGTCCTTCACAACACTTGCGGCGGTCTCGTCGCAGGAACTTTCGATTCCGAGTATAAGCATATTTATTCCTTCTTTTTATTTTAATGAGTCTATCAGGGATGCGCCCCTGCATATAACAGTGTTAAAAAGTCTTTACCAGCCTTTGTTTTTCTGGCTGTTGCGGAAGTAACTACAAGTGATGTATTTATCCGCTCATTTATTTGCATGTTAGCTATTTTTGTTCTTATCATTTTTTACCCTTTCTTTTGTTATGCCAGCGTTCATACTCTAGATTGCCAAAAGAACGCTCAGTCTCTTTTATCTTTCGTTTCCTCTCATTTTCTGCATCTATCTCAGCACGTAGTGCTTTATAAGCCTCACATTTGCCGTGACAACCTGGATAGCGTTTGTCACAGCCATAACACTCATTTTTCATTCTATACCTCCATCAAATATCAAATACTGATTTTTTAAAAGATGTTAA
>CADBAC010000237.1 GCA_902792495.1 Ruminococcus flavefaciens
AGTACAAAAACGAGCTGTTTGGAGAAAACAAGCATGAAAGCAACAGCGGCACCGATTGTCCATAAAGCCGTTTTCTTGCCGCCCTCAGGCTTTTTCAGCCCTATCCATTTGAAAAAACTTGTGTCTTTCCTTGCTGTCACCAGCCACCATATAAAAGGTATAGCTGAAAATATTATTATCTCAATTATGCTGTTTATAATGCTCTGTATAAATAGTGACATATTTTTTCTCCGAATATCATTGATTCCTAAATCATAACAGGCAGGAGACGGCTCCCCTGCCTGAAACTGATATATACTTATATTGCGGCTTAAAGAGAATTACTTGTTGTTTCTCTTCTTATCCAGCTGAGCCTTTACCTTTATCGGGAGACCGAAGAGGTTGATGAAGCCTGCTGCGTCAGCCTGGTTGTAAACCTCATCCTCATCGAATGTAGCAACTTCCTCATCATAGAGTGTGTATGGTGAAGTTACGCCTGCGTTGATGATGTTGCCCTTGTAAAGCTTGAGCTTAACGTCGCCTGTAACTCTCTCCTGAGTCTTTGAAACGAAAGCGCTCATGGCTTCACGGAGAGGTGTGTACCACTGGCCGTTGTAAACGATATCAGCGAACTTGATGCTGAGGTACTGCTTGATACGTGCAGTTTCCTTGTCGAGGCAGATTGTTTCGAGAACTTCGTGAGCGTGGTAAAGGATAGCACCGCCGGGAGTCTCGTAAACGCCTCTTGACTTCATACCAACGAGACGGTTCTCAACGAGATCAGCAAGACCAATACCGTTTTCGCCGCCCAGCTTGTTGAGAGCAGAAACCATCTCAACGCCGTTGAGGGTCTTGCCGTCCAGCTGAGTAGGAACGCCCTTCTCGAAGTGGAGAGTGATGTAAGTTGGCTTGTCAGGAGCATCGATAGGTGATACACCCATTTCGAGGAAGCCCTTCTTCTCGTACTGTGGCTCGTTTGCAGGATCCTCGAGGTCGAGACCTTCATGTGAAAGGTGCCAGATGTTCTTATCCTTTGAGTAGTTAGTCTCACGGCTTATCTTCAGAGGAATGTTGTGAGCCTCAGCGTAGTCGATCTCCTCGTCACGGCTCTTGATGTCCCATTCTCTCCATGGAGCGATGATCTGCATCTCAGGAGCGAAAGCCTTGATAGCGAGCTCGAATCTTACCTGGTCGTTGCCCTTGCCTGTGCAGCCGTGGCAGATAGCGTCAGCGCCTTCTTCAAGAGCGATCTCAGCGATTCTCTTAGCGATGATAGGACGAGCGAATGAAGTACCGAGCATATATCTGTTCTCATAGATTGCGCCTGCCTGAACTGTAGGGTAAACGTAATCCTGGATGAATTCTTCCTTCAGGTCAGCAACGATGAGCTTTGAAGCACCTGTCTTGATAGCCTTCTCCTCAAGGCCGTCAAGCTCTGTGCCCTGTCCAACGTCACCTGAAACAGCGATGATCTCAGGGTCATTGTAATTTTCCTTGAGCCATGGAATAATGATAGATGTATCCAGACCGCCTGAATATGCGAGAACTACCTTTTTGATATCTTTTTTGTTAGCCATTGTAATTACCTCCTGATATTAAACGTCCGTTACAGACGTGGATTTGCGTGATATAACTATTATACACCGCAAGAAAATAATGTCAAGGGGTTTTGAATAAATATTCATTTTAGCAAGGAATATTCTCTAATCAATGCATATTATTCATTTTCTATACCGTTCCGACTTCCGGTCATATTGTTAGCCTGCGGAATACCGTCTATCACTGATTTTACGGAAACGCCCCATAATAACGAATAAAAACGGTGTTGATAATTACTGTGTTTTGTATGATATTACGATTTTGATTTTAAATTTCCCGTTTTTCTTGCGTTTTTCCCCGCCTGCGTTTATAATATGTAGTATATGGGTCCGCAAACCTGTTCGTCAGTACAGGGCATTTGTATTTATAGTGCGGAAAATTTTTCTTTATGGAGGCTCTATCAATGGGAGAGAAAAATAAAAACGGTACAAAGATAACTATACTCGGCGCAGGCAACGTCGGCGCTTCTATTGCTTATACATTCGCTGTAGCAGGCACCTGCTCGGACATCGTTCTCGTTGACATCAACAAGGCTAAGGCAAAGGGCGAAGCTATGGATATCCGTCAGGGCGTTTCCTTCGGTGAGAACGTTGAGGTTTTCGACGGTGAATATGAGGACGCAAAGGGTTCGGATATCGTTGTAGTTACACTCGGTATCGCAAGAAAGCCCGGCCAGACACGTCTCGACCTTGCTCAGATAAACGTTAATATCATCAAGGAAGTTATGCCTCAGATCGCTAAGTACGCTCCTGATGCAATTTATGTTGTTGTCAGCAATCCTGTTGATATCCTTACTTATACTATCCTGAAGTGCACAGACCTTTCACCTAACCAGGTTATCGGCTCCGGTACAGCTCTCGATACTTCAAGACTCCGTTCCATCATCGGCGACCACGTAGGCCTCAGCCCTAACAGCATCCACGCTTACGTATTCGGTGAGCACGGCGATTCTTCATTCATCCCATGGTCACTGACAAATATCGCAGGTATCCCTATGGAAGAATACTGCGCTGACCAGGATCACGCTGACCTTGACGAAGAAGAGATCATCAATGAAGTTCGTACAGCAGGCGCTGAAGTCATCAAGAGAAAGGGCGCTACTTTCTACGCTATCGCAATGAGCGTAAACAAGATCTGCGACAGCATTCTCCGTGACTCAAACAACATCATCACTGTTTCAACAATGATGAACGGCAAGTACGGCATCGACGACGTATGCCTCAGCCTTCCATGTGTTATCGGTTCAAACGGTATCGAAAGAGAAGTATCACCAAAGATGACAGAAGAAGAGATCGAGAAGCTCCGTGCAAGTGCAAAGGCTCTCAGAGCAGTTATCGAACAGATCCAGTTCTGATCGCAGATACCTTCGCAGGCGGTCACGTTACGCTTGTAACTCCGCTTACTCTGTTCGTCAATTAAAGTCTGCTTTCGCTCGGCGGCACTTCTCTCGATAAAAATCGGGATCCGGGGAACGCCACGGCGTTCCCTTTAAATATTTTATGAAACATTAATCAACAATCAGAAAGGAATTCCCTATCATGAATTACGCAGAAGAATCACTGAAAAAGCATTACGAATGGCAAGGCAAGATCGAAGTTATCTGCCGTGCTCCCCTCGAAACAAGAGACGATCTTTCTCTCGCTTATACTCCCGGCGTTGCTCAGCCATGCCTCGAGATACAGAAGGATGTAAACAAGAGCTATGAGCTTACAAGACGTTCAAACCTGGTTGCAGTTGTTACCGATGGTACAGCTGTTCTCGGTCTCGGTGACATCGGACCTGAGGCAGGTATGCCTGTTATGGAAGGCAAGTGTGCTCTGTTCAAGGCTTTCGGCGACGTTGACGCTATCCCGCTCTGTGTTCGTTCAAAGGAAGTAAGCGACATCGTTAACACAGTAAAGCTTCTCGCAGGCTCATTCGGCGGTGTTAACCTTGAGGATATCTCCGCTCCGAGATGCTTCGAGATTGAAAAGCAGCTCAAGGAATGCTGCGATATCCCGATCTTCCACGATGACCAGCACGGTACAGCTGTTGTTACTCTCGCAGCTATGCTCAACGCTCTCAAGGTAGT
>CADBAC010000238.1 GCA_902792495.1 Ruminococcus flavefaciens
TCAACGTAAAATAGCCGATTTGTAGGGGCGCTTTCCGAGCGCCCTTGATATAACCGATTTCAAAAATGACTTTTATGACAAACTGAAGAGCCGCCATAGGCGGCCCCTGAAATACTGTCATAACAAGAATGTCAGCGGTTCAAGTATTCTCTTTTCTGCAAATGTAATGTTCTACCGCAGCCGCACACATTATCGCAACAAATGCAAATGTGTGAATATAAGCGAGAACGCTCCTTACGGAAGTAATAGAGCTTATCAGCTGTACGGTGTTGATACCGTCTTTCATAGCCGAGCGGATCGCATAAGTATAAATGATGGTAGATGCAGCAGATATCGCTATATAAGCAACCGGCCCCACTATGAGAGTGAAAGTGCTTCTTGACTTGCTGACCTTGTCTGCAAATATGTTGATAACGCAGATGACTGTCATAACAGCAGGAACGAAAGCCTGTACCATTATCAGCGTTACGGTTGCGCTGCTAAGCTTTGCGTCCATCATGTCCTTCATGTTTCCGTAACCGAGAATGATGGCGGCAATATGCGGATTCAGCACCACTACTGCGTTGAGCATTATACCCAGCAGTGAAAGCAATGCTGCCGCAACTGCAAGAATACGCAGCGATCTTGGTTTGTCCATTGAGTTTCCCCCTATTTCATATGCTCAACGTGTCTTACTTCGTCCATGCCGAGAGCTGCGGAAGTGCAGACGATGACCAGCGAGGCCACATTGAGTATACACAAGAAGAACCAGAGGTATTCAACCTTTTCGATCATCCAGTCCTCAGACATATATGTGCGCTTTGAGAAGTGGAGAATAACTCTGACCAGACCGTGTTCAGCGATATACCCCAGAAGCCACAGTGCAGGGGCAGCCTTGAAGGTCTTGTGGCATCTCTTTTCCGAGAAGCCCAGCTCCATACAGCCTGCGGTATATATCAGGTACGGCAGCCAGAGAAGCGGCAGAGGCAGCAGGAAAAGCTTATTCTTTCCTGAGATGATCGCTTCGGGATGGATAGCCTTGAATTCTGTGTCCATTACCAGCTTCAGTATCAGGTCGCCGAATACCATTGCGAATATGGCAAGGACCATATACGCTATTGTGAATACAGCAGCGACGATGTAAAGCTTGCGGACAGATATTGATTTATATTTCATTATTATTTCCCTATAATATGGTCAGGGAATGGTATTGCCCGTTCCCTCAGTTTATCAATTAGTGGTGGAACAGACGAATACCTGTGAATGCCATAGCTATGTTGTACTTGTTGCAGGTCTCGATAACGTTGTCATCACGGATAGAGCCGCCGGGTTCAGCGATGTACTCAACGCCTGACTTCTTGGCTCTTTCGATGTTGTCGCCGAATGGGAAGAAAGCGTCAGAACCGAGGCAAACGCCTGTGTTCTTGGCAAGCCATGCCTTCTTTTCTTCTCTTGTGAATACAGCAGGCTTTACCTTGAATATTCTCTGCCACTCGCCCTCACGGAGAACGTCCTCGTATTCATCGCCGATATAAACGTCGATAGCATTGTCACGGTCTGCACGGCGGATATCGTCAACGAACTGGAGACCCATTACCTGTGGAGACTGTCTCAGCCACCAGTTGTCAGCCTTCTGACCTGCAAGACGTGTGCAGTGGATACGTGACTGCTGGCCTGCACCGATACCGATAGCCTGACCGTCCTTTACGTAGCAGACAGAGTTGGACTGTGTGTATTTGAGAGTGATGAGTGAGATAAGGAGATCATCCTTCTTGTCGTCGGGGATGTCCTTATTGTCTGTAACAACGTTGGCAAGAAGCTCACGATTGATGTCCAGTTCATTGCGTCCCTGCTCGAAGGAAACGCCGTATACCTGCTTTGTCTCGATAGGAGCAGGCTTGTAGTTCTCGTCCATCTTGAGGATGCAGTAAGTGCCCTTTCTCTTGGACTTGAGTATCTCCAGAGCCTCTGGATCGTAATCGGGAGCGATAACACCGTCTGAAACCTCACGCTGGATCATCTTAGCTGTGCAAACGTCCACCTTGTCTGAGAGAGCGATGAAGTCGCCGTAGGATGACATTCTGTCAGCGCCTCTTGCTCTTGCGTAAGCACTTGCAAGGGGAGTAAGTTCGCCCAGATCGTCTACCCAGTAGATCTTCTTCAGATCATCGCTGAGTGGTCTGCCGATAGCAGCGCCTGCAGGTGAAACGTGCTTGAATGAAGTAGCTGCACAAACACCTGTAGCAGCCTTCAGCTCCTTAACGAGCTGCCAGCCGTTGAAAGCGTCAAGAAGGTTGATATAGCCGGGCTTGCCGCAGAGCACCTCGATAGGGAGCTCGCTTCCGTCAGCCATATAAACTCTTGAAGGCTTCTGATTTGGGTTACAGCCGTATTTTAACTGCATTTCATTTGACATGGTTAATGTCCTCCTTATATTTAATTCATAATTCGTAATGCGTAATGCATAATTATTCAGCTTTTTAAGGCACAGTCACCTTTGTTCCTTTTTATCCTTTCAAGTTCTTTCCGGATATTTTCGACCCAGTCTGTATCATCATTGGTGATACGGTATACTCTGAAACCGTTTGCAATTCCGTTTTCGTATACCGACTTTTCATCGTCCACATGAAGATCTATATGGTAAGCCGCAGGACATTTTGAAGGGAAATCAGCCCTTCCACGGACGACTTCGGCTTCATGTCTCGGAGCATTCACTACGCTGTCGATACTTATACCGTAATGTCTGAAAAGCCTGCGGATGTAGCCTTCACTTCGGTTTGAAGTGGTGTATATCCACAGTTCCCATCCGGACTTGTTTATTTCTGTGAGAAGTTCAACTGCGCCTTTTCTGAGCTTGTCCTTATATATCTTGTTATAAGGAAACTTCAGGTCGGGCTCTGCAGGGACTTCCGCAGGATTTACAAAAAGAGTTTCGTCAAGGTCAAAAGATATCTTCATAATATCATCGCCGTATATCGAAGATATTGTAGAGCAGATATGCTGTAAGGGCACCTGCAAGGGCAATGAGAATGCCTGTAACGGTAAGCTTCAGCCACATCTTCAGCTTGGAATTTTCTCCGGGGATCTGCGGCATATTGGGGCTTCTGTAGCCGGGGAAGACAGAAGCTGCGACTATCGGGCCTATAAACAGTGTGAAAAAGCTTAAAAGCATACTGATAACGCCGATACCTGTCATGAATTCTTCCGTTCCTGTCTTATCTTCATGTGTGCCGACAAGCATGAATCCGATGAAGGAAGTGATGAAAACGGCTATGAACATGATAGTTCTGCCTTTGAGCCATTTATCCAGAGCTTTTCTGTGAGCAAGATCGACCTGATCCTGATTTTCGAGGAAGTTTATTCTGTTCTGCATAGCACCGAACTGAACTTCCTCTTTCATCTCGTCAAAGCCTATCTCAACACCGCAGAAAGGGCATTTACCGAAATAAGCTCCCTGTTTTCTTTCAATCGGAGCGCCGCAGTTGGGGCACTGGATCTTAACTATATCCATTACTTATTCTTGTTGATTATGCGTGTCTCGACCTTGCCGCTTTCAAGATCAACGTAGCGTACAAAGAGAGAAACCTTGTTGTCAGCGTTGAGGTTAGTCCAGAGCATATCTGTGAAGCTGTCGATATCGCCGCTGATTCCTACCAGCTTAGGC
>CADBAC010000239.1 GCA_902792495.1 Ruminococcus flavefaciens
TTTATTTAGTGGTCAGTGGATAGTTCTTAGTGGTTAGTTAAAGTATACGTTCCCAAAACTAAGCACTAAGAACTATGAACTAATAACTAACTCAGTTCTTTTATCTTGTCACGCAGATATGCGGCGTGTTCAAATTCAAGCATCTTTGCGGCATTTTTCATTTCTGCCGTAAGCTTTTCGATAAGTGCCTGCTTATCGGCAGCGGACAGCTTCTTCTTTGCTGTGGACTTCTCCACCTTTGCCTTTGAGGTTATCTCCAGTACGTCACGGACATCCTTGATGATGGTTTTCGGCACTATGCCGTGTTCCTCGTTGTATGCCATCTGCAAGCCTCTGCGTCGCTCGGTCTCGGTGATGGCTCTTTCCATTGAGCCCGTAACGCTGTCGGCGTACATTATTACCTGACCTTTCGCATTACGTGCGGCACGGCCTATGGTCTGTATCAGGGAAGTCTCACTTCTCAGGAAGCCTTCCTTGTCAGCGTCAAGAATGGCGATAAGGCTGACTTCGGGGATGTCCAGACCTTCACGGAGGAGGTTGATTCCCACAAGAACGTCGAATACGCCGTTTCGCAGATCCTTGATTATCTCCATACGCTCGATGGTGTCTATGTCGTGGTGGAGGTAGCGCACCTTTACTCCCAGATTCTCATAGTAAGATGTAAGGTCCTCCGCCATTTTCTTTGTAAGTGTAGTTACCAGCACTCGCTCATTTCTTGCGGTTCTCTCGTTTATCTCGGAGAGAAGGTCGTCCACCTGTCCTGTTGTGGGCTTGACGATTATCTCAGGGTCAACAAGTCCCGTAGGACGTATTACCTGTTCAACGATGGTATCGGTCTTTTCACGCTCTATCTGTCCCGGAGTAGCGCTGACGTAGATAGCCTGATGGATGTGGTCGTTGAATTCATCGAAATTCAGCGGACGGTTGTCCATAGCGCTGGGCAGACGGAAGCCGTAGTCCACAAGGGTAGTTTTTCTCGCACGGTCACCTGCATACATTGCACGTACCTGCGGCAGAGTTACATGGCTCTCGTCAACGATAAGGAGAAAGTCATCGGGGAAATGGTCCATAAGGGTCTGGGGAGTGCTTCCCGCCGGTCTGCCTGCAAGTACACGGGAGTAATTCTCAACGCCCGAACAATAGCCCACTTCACGGAGCATTTCCATGTCGTAGTGGGTACGCTGTTCGATACGCTGAGCTTCGATGAGTTTGTTGTTCTGCCGGAAATAGTCGATCCTTTCCGCAAGTTCTCGGTCTATTTCGGTGAGGGCGGCTTCAAGCTTATCGTCGCCGACAACATAATGTGAAGCAGGGAATATAGCCGCATGGGACACAACAGCCTTGACTTCGCCTGTTACTACGTTTATCTCGGAGATACGGTCTATCTCGTCACCGAAATATTCCACACGGACAGCGGTATCGCTTGACATGGCAGGGAATATCTCCACCACATCACCGTGAACACGGAAACGGTTTCTCTCGAATGCGATATCGTTTCTCTCGTAGCGTATCTTCACAAGTTCATCGATAAGCTGGTCACGGGGCTTTTCTGCGCCCTGACGGATGGAAACGCACATTGAGCGGTATTCCTCGGGACTACCGAGGGAGTAGATGCAGGATACCGACGCAACTATTATAACGTCTCTGCGTTCGGCAAGGGCGGTAGTGGCTGAATGTCTCAGCTTATCTATCTCGTCGTTGATGGACGAGTCTTTCTCGATGTAGCTGTCAGTGCTGGGCACATATGCCTCGGGCTGATAGTAGTCATAATATGAAACGAAGTACTCAACAGCATTATCAGGGAAAAACTCACGGAATTCCGAGCATAGCTGTGCGGCGAGTATCTTATTATGGGCGAGGACGAGGGTAGGCTTGTTGACTCTTGCTATGACATTTGCCATAGTGAAGGTCTTTCCCGAACCTGTAACGCCGAGGAGTATCTGCTCCTTCTTGCCTGATTCAAGTCCCTGTACAAGTTTATCTATAGCCTGCGGCTGGTCGCCGGCAGGAGCGTAGTCTGAGTGTAAAACGAATCTATCCATAAAAACTCCTATCAGTTTTCCGTGGTTTGTTGTTGCCTTAGTGCTTAGCGGAAGCGGCTGTTTCAATAACAGACCACTCATAGCTAACAACTATTATAACACATATATTTAATAAAATAAACCCCTTTTACAAAAAATCGAACATATTTTCTTCTTTTAACTGATAGACTGTGTATCACACGAATTTCACCCTCGGAAAATGCCTTTATTTATGGGATATCACAAAAAAGCCCTCCATGTACTTTACAAGCCGTGTTTTTTGTGATATCATTGTCATTGTCGGTATGAAGCCGATACTGCATAATAATTCAGACGACAGGAAAGGAAA
Organism: Ruminococcus flavefaciens; assembly: GCA_902792495.1. Classification (GTDB taxonomy): domain Bacteria; phylum Bacillota; class Clostridia; order Oscillospirales; family Ruminococcaceae; genus Ruminococcus; species Ruminococcus flavefaciens_Z. Next base: position 2,371 of record CADBAC010000239.1, read on the forward strand.
TGGGATATTATGAGATCTACAGCATTAAGAAAGTTTCTGGCAGGCCTTATGGCTGCATCAATGATGACAGTATCATGCGCTTGCTCAAACAACAACACTGAAAGCTCAACAGACAGCTCATCATCTTCAGCTGCTGAGGAAACAACAGCTGCAACAGAAGAAGAGGAGACTACAGCTGCTGAGGAGTCATCATCAGAGGAGAGCGAAACTCCTGCTGCTGAGGGCGATCAGTCACTTCAGAATATACTCGACAAGGGCGAGCTGGTACTCGGTCTTGACGCAAGCTTCCCTCCTATGGGATTCACTGACGAGAACAACGAGATCATCGGTTTCGATATCGACGTGGCTCAGGAGGTATGCAACAGAATGGGAGTTGAACTGGTAAAGCAGCCTATCAACTGGGATACAAAGGAAGAGGACCTCAAGGTGGGCAAGATCGACTGTATCTGGAACGGTATGTCTATCAATCCTGCAAGAGCAGAGGCTATGAACCTCTCCGACCCATATATGAAGAACGAGATGATCTTCGTTGTTCCTGCTGACAGCGAAGTAAAGTCAATGGACGATCTTGAGGGCAAGACCGTAGGTGTACAGACAGGCTCAACAGCTCAGGAAATTCTTGAGGCATGGGACAAGTTCGACACTATCACAGAGTCACCTCTTGAGGAGAACGTTACAGCACTCAGCCAGATGGAGCTTGGCTTCTCTGACGCTGTATTCCTTGATTCGGTAGTTGCAAACTACTTCATCACATCCAACAACAAGGACTATGTAGTTCTTGACGGCAACCTTGAAGCAGAGGAGTACGCAGTAGGATTCCGCAAGGAAGACCAGGCACTCCGTGACGAGGTCCAGAAGACACTCAGCGAAATGAAGGCTGACGGCTCACTTGGCGATATCTCAACAAAGTGGTTCGGCAGCGATGTAACTACAGTTCAGTAAGTTCAGAGCTAAGGGACGTCCTTCGGGGCGTCCTTTTTTGTTGAAGGATCCGCCCCTATATTTTGCCTTGACATTTGTAGGGGCCGCCTGTGGCGGTCCTTGCAATAACGCAGAATGTCAGGAGGGCCGCCAAAGGCAGCCCCTACATACACGACTGCACATATCATCATTTATCCACGGGCGGATAATATCCGCCCCTACATTTTGCCTTACCATTTGTAGGGGCCGCCTGTGGCGGTCCTTGCAATAACGCAGAATGTCAGGAGGGCCGCCAAAGGCAGCCCCTACATACACGACCGCACGAAATCCGCCCCTTCATTTTGCTTT
>CADBAC010000240.1 GCA_902792495.1 Ruminococcus flavefaciens
GACACAAAGATCGCTGTGGGCAACGCAAGGGACGAGGTCAAAGCCGCCGCTGATATAGTTATCGGTACTAACGATAATGACGGTGTGGCGGAATATCTGGCAGGCGAGAACAGCGTGATATAAAGATACAGTCTTGGTTACGGAGGTGTCATATATGTCTTTATTTAAGAAGAAAAAAACTTCACCCAAAGAAGTCAATGCTATAAATAATGCTGAATTAAAAGAAGGCATTGCCAATTCGGCGCTGAATATTCTGAACAAAGGTGAGGACTATGAAGAATTGGCGTATACAAAGGTGGAATACGGCTATCTGTTCAATATAGAAGGACATGGCATAGAGTCGCTGTTCAAAGTCATTACTGATAAAACAACCATTTATTTTGCTGTACAGGGGCCAAAATTGATGCGGCTGGATTTCTCGGAAGAATTATTCCGGAATACTGTTGACGGTTTTATGGAAATACACGGTTAACACATGAACGCATAGATTTTTATATACAAATAGTGCCAACGAGCGAAAGCAGAGTATGCCTGACGTACAGAGTAAGGCGCTTGCGCCGGATCGTGACTGCGCCGCCGCTCGCTCAGCGGCTTAAAACAGATAAATTTATCCAAGAAAGGACATAAAAATAATGAAGAAGTTAATGTTAGGAAACGAAGCCTTTGCAAGAGGCTTATACGAAGCAGGATGTCGAATAGTATCCAGCTACCCCGGTACTCCTTCCACAGAGATCACTGAGGAAGTTGCAAAGTACGACGAGGTCTACGCTGAATGGGCACCAAACGAGAAAGTCGCTATGGAGACTGCTCTCGGTGCTTCCATCGCAGGAGCAAGAAGCTTCTGCGGCATGAAGCACGTTGGTCTCAACGTTGCTGCCGATCCGCTTTATACAGCCGCTTACACAGGCGTTAACGGCGGTATGGTAATCGCTGTTGCTGACGATCAGGGTATGCATTCATCACAGAATGAACAGGACAGCCGTCACCACGCTATCGCTTCAAAGGTGCCTATGTTAGAGCCTTCCGATTCCGGCGAATGTAAGGAATTCGTCAAGACTGCATTTGAACTCTCAGAGCAGTTCGACGCTCCTTTCATCGTAAGAATGTCCACAAGAGTTGCTCATTCTCAGAGCATCGTTGAAATGGAGGACAGAAAGGACCCCGGCCTCAAGCCCTATGAGAAGAATCCTCAGAAGTTCGTTATGATGCCTGCATACGCTAAGGGCAGACACGTATTCGTTGAGGAGCGCACAAAGAAGCTTATCGAATTCGCTGAGACTTGTTCCCTCAACCGTGTGGAGATCTCGGATAAGGCTGAATTCGGTGTTATCACCAACGGCGCTGCTTACCAGTACGTAAAGGAAGCACTCGGCGACAAGGCTTCAGTCCTCAAGCTGGGTATGGTAAATCCTCTCCCTGTAAAGCTTATACAGGACTTTGCTGCTAAGTACGAGAAGGTTTACGTTATCGAGGAACTTGACGGCATCATCGAAGAGCACTGCCGCAACATCGGCGTAAACAACGTTCAGGGCAAGGAGATATTCGGCTACATCGGCGAACTTCCGCAGTCCGTAATCGCTGAAAAGCTTCTCGGCGAGAAGAAGGAATGTGTATGTCTCGATGACAATATCCCTATGAGACCTCCTGTAATGTGTCCGGGATGTCCTCACCGTGGACTTTTCTACTGCCTGAGCAAGAACAAGATAACCGTATCAGGCGATATCGGATGTTATACTCTCGGCGCAGTTGCACCTCTCTTTGCTGTTGATACAACTATCTGTATGGGCGCTTCCATTTCGGGACTCCACGGTTTCAACAAGGCAAGAGGTTCAGAGACAGAGCATAAGACAGTAGCTGTTATCGGTGATTCCACATTCATGCACAGCGGTATGACAGGTCTTGTGAATATCGCTTACAATAACTCAAACTCAACAGTTATCATCCTCGATAACTCCATCACAGGTATGACAGGACATCAGCAGAATCCTACAACAGGAAAGAACCTGAAGGGCGACCCTGCTGCTGCTGTAAACCTTGAAGAACTCTGCAAGGCTATCGGCATCAAGAGAGTAAGAGTAGTTGACCCTTACCACCTTGCTGAGACAGAAAAGGCTATCAAGGAAGAACTTGCTGCTGACGAGGCTTCAGTAATTATTTCCCGCCGTCCATGTGCTCTTCTCAAGTACGTTAAGCATAACCCACCGCTCAAGGTAGACGCTGACAAGTGCGTAGGCTGCAAGCAGTGCATGAAGCTGGGCTGTCCTGCTATCTCAATGCGTGACGGAAAGGCAGTTATCGACCATACTCAGTGCGTAGGCTGCGGCATCTGTCAGGAACAGTGCAAGATAGGCGCTATCAACTGATTTATTGATACTGCTCACAGTGTTCCGCAGTAATAACAGGAGAACAGTATGAAAGTCAGGAAAATAAACTGTCCGTACTGCAATATCGCTATGAAGTACGTCGGTACAAAGCGTATTCAGCTCGGAAAAAGCAATATGATATTTGAACACCTTGACAACTGGCTTTCGGGCGCACTTCCCGTCAGCATTTATGAATGCCCGAAGTGCCTGAAGCTCGAATTTTTCAGATACAGGAAGTAAAGGGGCAAAACTATGATACAGATCGAAATATATGAGCATTTCGCAGCATGGCTCGATAATCTGCTCGAAAACAATGAAATGCCAAAAAATACAGCTGCTTTCAACTTCAACCTCTACGATGAGAATGCAGAGGGACTTGTTTATGCAATGCAGCTTATCGCCTCGGACAGATTCGACCCCGATGATGAATCAGGAGAATGGGCTTGCTATAATGCGTGGTCTTCGGAGGAAGACCTGTTCATGCTCGATTTTTCGGATGAAGAAGACCAGAGTTTTGAACATATACAGAGTGTGTTCACGGAATTCGTAAACGAATACCTGGAAAACGGAAAATACAAAGATATACTGCTGGATTCACAGGGCATAGGCATTGGTCATGTGGACGGTGATATAGACCTTATATATAAGGCAGAAAAGGAGTAATCATGCCTGATCTTATGGATGATATCAGTATGCCGTCAGTTCCGTCGGCATCTCCCTCAGCACCCACCTCTCAGAAAGAAAATCAAGCAGCAGAAAATAAGACCGCAGAGTTTACCGACGCATCTACGGGGTTCGGTAAGATCTACGGAAAAGATGACTATAAAGGCGCACCGATCCGCTTTGAAAGAGAACTTCCTGCGGGAGGATTCGGCAAAACTTTCGACAGCGGAGCAGGCGAGGTACGCATTCCACAGGGATATGTGCCTGCACCTGACGGATTTGGTGCTATGTACGACAGCGGCGCAGGCAAGGAACAGAAAGCTCCCGTGGCCGCAGCAGAAAAGGCTGCGGATAACAAGGCACCCGAGCAGTCCGTGGTCGAGGAGAAAAAGCCTGTTGAACTTGCAAAGAAGTCCGAACAGCCCAAGGAAATGGCAGCAATAGAGCCGCCCGGGGGCGAAAAGGCAGCAGTAAAACCTGCTGTAACCGATGCGGCACTGAAGGAAATGTTCAGCATCAAGCCTGAGCAGGAAAAGAAGGCTGAAGCTGCAAAGACTGCGGAAAGCGGTATGGCTCCGATAGAGCTTAAAAAGGCAGAAGAACCAAAGCCGG
>CADBAC010000241.1 GCA_902792495.1 Ruminococcus flavefaciens
GCGGTCTGCTCATCGTGGCGAAGAACGATACTGCACATCTTCATCTCGCCGAGCAGATAAAGGCACACAGCTTCACCCGTGAGTATGAAGCGGTTGCGAGCGGCTATTTCAAGGAGACTGAGGGAACGATAGATGCTCCCATCGGCAGGCATAAGACCGACCGCAAGAAAATGTGTGTTACCAATGAAAACAGCCGAAATGCCGTGACTCATTACAGCGTGATAAAGCAGTACGGCGGATATGCTCATGTAAGGCTAAGGCTTGAAACGGGCAGAACTCACCAGATACGTGTACATCTTGCATATATCGGGCATCCTGTTTTTGGTGATGATGTATATGGAAAGGCTCACAAGGGAATTGAGGGGCAATGCCTCCATGCACGAAAAATAGGCTTTATCCATCCCACAACAGGGGAGTATATGGAATTTACAAGCGAACTTCCCGATTACTTTGTTTCGATACTTAACAAACTTGAAAAGATGTGAGATTTTGTTTGAAGATATATCAAAGGTGATACTTTTCAGCGATATGGACGGTACTCTCCTGACTACAAAAAAGGAGATAACAGCGAAAGACCTTGACGCCATAAAGCGTTTCGTGTCGCTGGGAGGAAAATTCACCATAGCTACAGGACGCACAGTCCAGACCTTTGAGCAGTACCGTGATATGCTTGGGATAGACATCCCGATAATCCTCTATAACGGTGCGCTTATTTACGATTACAGCACAAAGGAAACTCTGTATATGAATTCTCTTCCCGAAAATGCCAAGGATATCGCTCTGGAGATTCTGGAGAATATGCCCGAAGCAGGGGGAGAGGTACTTAAAGCGGACGGCACTTACGTCTTCCGCAACAACGACTATGAACAGCTTCATACCGACCTGTGTCAGATAGTTCCCAATTATTCGGAACTGAAAGACATCGACAGTGCAGGCTGGCTGAAAGTGCTGTTTGCGATGGCTCCCGAGCAGATCCCGCACATGGAACTTCTCGTCCATCAGAACGGATATGATTCAGTGGATTTTGTAAAATCCTCGGATATATTCTACGAAATGCTGACTCAGGGCGTGAGCAAGGGTTCGGCTCTCAGCGAATACCGCAAGATCAAGGGCTATGAGGACTATACTTTCGTGGCGATAGGCGACTTCGACAACGATCTGGAAATGGTAGAAGAAGCCGATCTCGGTGCCTGCCCTGCAAATGCAGAGGAAAGCGTGAAGCAGAAGGCAGACCTTATCCTGAAAAATACCTGCGATGAGGGTGCGGTTGCGGAACTTATAGACTATATAATCGAAAAATGCAATTGAACGCAGCAAATCAAAATTTATATCATTAGATCCGTGAGCGTTACGGATCTATAATGAAGGAGGGCAATTATGGAAATTCAGCGTGGTATGCGTGACAAACTGGAAAAATATGTAGACACAACAAAAATGATCGAGGTAAAACTGAACATCGTGGGAAATGCCGTTTACGATTTCAGCTGTTTCGGAGTTGATATCAATAACAAACTCAGCGACGACAGATACATGGTGTTCTACAATCAGAAAACTTCTCCCAACGGCGAGATAGAATACATCGAAGGCAACAACAGTGCCGTATTCAAGGTAATGACAAACAGTATCCCCGCAGCGATACAGAAGCTTGTGTTTACCGCAAGTATCGACGGTGTGGGTACAATGGGCGAGATCGCCGCTCATACGATATCAGTGAACAACGAGGGAGCACCTCCTGCGCTGACTGCCCATCTTCAGGGAACAAGCTTCAACGTGGAAAAGGCTATCATATCAATAGAACTTTACCGCAAGAACGAGTGGAGATTTGCGCTTACTGCTTCAGGTTTCAACGGCGGTATTGCCGATCTTCTCCATTACTACGGCGGAACATCAGCAGAAGAAGCTGCACTTACAGCTCCTCCAGAGCCTGAAACACCACCAGAGCCGCCAAAGCCCGAGCCGCCAAAGCCCGAGCCGCCAAAGCCCGCAGCTCAGCCCGAGCCGACTGTACAGCCTGTACGTTCAGAGATACCGGAACCTCCTCAGCCTGCACCTCAGCCTGAGCAGCCGTTTGCACAGCCTCAGCCGCAGTTCGGACAGCCGCAGCCGCAGTTTGGTCAGCCCCAGGCGCAGTTCGGACAGCCTCAGGCACAGTTCGGTATGCCTCAGCCTCAGTTCGGACAGCCCCAGCCCCAGTTTGGTCAGCCACAGCCTCAGTTCGGCCAGCCGCAGCCACAGTTCAATCAGCCTATCAATCAGGGCTACGGTTACGGCGGACACACTCAGCAGCCTAACAGGGGAATGCCTGTACAGCCGCCTTTCGGAGGTCAGCCGCAGTTCGGTCAGCCTGTACCTCCTCAGCAGAATATGGGCGGACAGCCGTCTCAGCCTTTCGGCGGAGCGCCTGCACCTTCTGCGCCTAAGAAAGTATCACTTGAAAAGAAACTCAGTTCCGCTCCTGCACTGGTATCTCTTGCAAAGCCTATCATGGTACAGCTGGAGAAGAAGAATCTCACCGATACCACAGCAAGAGTTGCACTGGTCATGGATATCACAGGTTCTATGTATATGGCTTACAAGAACGGCGTAGTTCAGGAGATTGTCAATAAGATACTTCCGCTTGCTGTTCAGTTCGATGACGACGGAGCACTTGATTTCTGGTACTATGCAAAGACATTCGACCACCGTCCGCCTGTTGATCTGAATAATTATCAGACTGCCGTTCCTGCTGACTGGAAGGACGTAATGAACGGTCTTGGCGGTTCAAACAACGAACCTGCCGTAATGGAAGACGTTATCGAATTCTACAGGGGAACTTCACAGCCTGTGTACATCATATTCATCACTGACGGCGGAATGGCAAAGAAGGGCGAGATAAAGAAGCTTATGAAGCAGGCTTCGGAAATGCCGCTTTTCTGGCAGTTCGTGGGAGTTGACGGAAGCAACTACGGTCTGCTTGAAAATCTTGATGAGCTTGAGGGAAGATTCGTGGACAACGCAGGTTTCTTCGCTCTTGACGACTTCATGGCAGTTTCAAATGATGAGCTCTACGACCGTCTGCTGAATGAATTCCCGATCTGGCTCAATGAAGTAAAGCGGCTGGGACTTATCCGCTGATAACTTAAAGCAGAAATTCAGCAAAAAAAGTATTGCAATTTATCATTAATTGCGGTACAATATATATTGGACGATTTGAAATCGCTAAGGCAGCAAAGCAAAAAGCTTGTGATGAAGATTTGCAGCTGCCTTAAAATCAGTATGATACGGCTTGACCGTTGAATAAAAAATTCGGAGGTTATTATGGACGCAAAACTCAAAAAAGACCTGCAGAAAATCGCCTGCAAGGTAAGAATGGGCGTTATTGAGGGTACTTATAACGCAAAATCAGGACATCCGGGCGGATCGCTCTCTATCAGCGATACACTGACTTATCTCTATTTCAATAAGATGAACGTGGATGCCAAGGATCCTGAAAATGCAGACAGAGACCGTTTCGTTCTCTCAAAGGGCCACACAGCTCCTGCACTTTATTCTGTACTTGCACAGAAGGGCTATTTCTCAGTGGATGAACTCAAGTCTCTCCGTCATATCGGCGCTCTTCTCCAGGGACATCCATGTATCCATATCCCCGGTGTAGA
>CADBAC010000242.1 GCA_902792495.1 Ruminococcus flavefaciens
ATTATTGCGCCGTGGCAAACGGGAAGGTGAAACTATTGTGAAATTCAAAATGCTGCTGGTCAGTCTGGCTTATCTTATCGCAGTTTATCTGCTGGCCTCGCCAAGCTGTATCGGCATATTCACCCACGGTATGCTTACGACCGTGATAGGAGTCATAACTATGCTGGCGGCTACGGGTACCTACGGAATGTATATGTATTCTGCTGCCATAGGCGGAAAAACATTGCCGGAGATACCGATGAACAAGGAGAGCGAGTATACAAAATACAGACAGCTCGCAGACTGGTTCCGCATTTTCAGGGATCTTGACAAAAATAATAATTTCGCCGTATTGAGCAATGATCTGGCATCTGCTTACAGGGAAGGACTGGTGAGGGATAATCCTTTCAGATATACCGAACTGGGCGATCGTCTTCAAGTCACTGCTTCGGATATTTCCATCAAGTATGACCAGACACTGAAAATACTCTCGGAGTCCTTTGAGAAAAATGATATAACTTATCAGAATTATCTTTCAGTCCTTGACAATGTACTGAAACTCAGTTCCTCACATCTTAAAGCGATCAAAAAGAGAGTATGTGTTTTCGATTACCGCACATGGTCTGAAAACAAGAATGACGAGATGTGCAGGAAGTATATCGAAGAAGTGAGGTCAAGTGTGTCAAGGCTTGAGGAGATAGGGGATAAATTCGACAAGCTTCTTCACGAGCTGATATGTCTCAGTGAGATATCGGAAGATCCTCTTATCGAGATGCAGGATCTTATCGAGACTACATCGGACTACAAGAGCATCGAAGATCAATAATACAGAAAAGGTGGTAAACATTATGAAAAGCAAAAAGAAACCCTTAATTTTCGGTTTACTTGTCGTTATCATAGGCATGGTGATAGCAATTATCGCTGCTATGACTTCCGGCGGCGGAAAAGATGCTTCAGGCAAGCCGAAGACTGTCAAGGACGTTGACAAGGTTCTCCGCAAGAGCGTGAACAGTGTTACACTGACCAAGAATTATGCAGAAAAGGGAACAGTTACATACGACGACAGCTTTGAAGCAGTTGAGCTTCCCGATATCAATAAGACCTACCCTCTTGTTGAGAATCCCGTAGGCTGTGATGTTGTTGTGGAGATCTTCTCATCTCCCGAAAAAGCAGGTACAGGCACAGACGGCTGGATGCTTGAAATGGCAAAGGAATTCAACAGACAGAACAACAAGATAGACGGCAAGAGTGTGGGAGTAAAGCTTCGTTCGATCTCATCAGGTACACAGATCGACTATATTCTCTCAGGCAGCAGTGTTCCGGCAGCTATCTCTCCGTCAGCATCAATGTGGTGTGATATGCTTGAAAGCCAGGGTATCGAAGTTCACACCATCACCGACAGGACAGTCGGCAACGTAGCAGGTGTTCTGGTAGACTCCTCTACATATTCCGACCTTGAGCAGAAGTACGGCACTGTTGATATAAACGCTATCGTTTCGGCTACTCTTGACAGTACACTTACCACAGGCTATACAAATCCTCTGGTATCCACAACAGGACTTAACTTCCTTGCTTCAGTGCTCTATAATTTTGACAGCGCTGATCCTCTGGGAAATAAAGCTGTTGACGGATTCAAGTCATTCCAGGACAATATCCCATTCGTTGCATATAACACTCTTCAGATGAGAACAGCCGCTGAAAACGGTACATTCGGCTGTATGATGATGGAGTATCAGTCTTACATTCAGGACGTTACACTTTCACGAAACTATAAGTTTGTTCCATTCGGCATCAGACACGACAATCCTCTCACAGCTGTAGGTAAACTCAGCGATGTTGAGATGAAAACACTTGAAATGTTTGCGGATCTCTGCAAGTCTGACAAGGCCAAGAAGCTTGCTGATGAATACGGATTCAACAAGATGGACGATTACAAGGGCGACGGAATGAAGATAAACGGCAACTCATGGAATCAGATGCAGAAGCTGTGGAAGACCAACAAGAACAGCGGCAAGCCTATCGCAGCTGTATTCGTTCTTGATACATCTGGTTCAATGTCAGGCGCTCCTCTGAATTCTCTTAAAATGTCGCTGAGAAACAGTATCAAGTATATCAATTCTTCAAACTATATCGGAGTAGTTTCCTACTCATCAAATGTAAACGTTGATCTTGAACTTGCCAAGTTTGACCTTAATCAGCAGGCATACTTCATGGGAGCAGTCGATTCTCTGACAGCTTCGGGCAATACTGCAACATTCTCAGCGCTTTCTCAGGCAATGATAATGCTGAGAGATTTCATGAAGGACAATCCTAATGTGTCACCTATGGTGTTCCTTTTAAGTGACGGACAGTCAAACTCAGGCTCAGAGTTCAGCGATATCGACGGTGCGATCGCAACAGCACAGATACCTATCTACACAATAGGCTACAATGCAAATCTCAATGAGCTGAAGGCTATTTCCGAGATCAATGAAGCGGCTACGATAAATGCGGATACAGATGACGTTATCTATCAGCTGAAGAATCTGTTCAACGCAAATCTCTGATCGTCCGCAGGAGAAAAATCAATGTACGATAAAGCAATGTCAGCGGCTGTGGATACAGCACAGAGAAGGCTGATGAACACTTCCGGGAGCAATTCCGTGCTTATGGCGACAGCCTGCGATCTGAAGGAACTGTGTGAACTTACGGAAAAGCTTGATCCTTCGGGGATCGACTTCGATAAAGGCGGATTTGAAAAGCTGAAGATCAACAGCTACTGGAGCAGATTCGAGAAGAATTATCCTGCGATGAAGGCGCTGTTTGAGAAGCTTGTCAGGTCGAAGAAGATACTTTTCAACAGCAGAACGACCATAAACAAGTTCTATAATGAGTACAGCGAGGCATATGAGAAGTTCAAAGCTGTGCCGCAGGAGGAGCAGGATGATGAGTACATCCAGCAGGCAGTCATAGCTGAAAATATGTATCATCTCATGAAGAACTCGGTCAGCGAGCATGAACTGTTCTATACTCATCTTGATAAGGTGATAAATATACTTGATTCTTCAATGGATATGGCGATATACCTTGCAAGAAAGAGCACGGGCAGCAGTATCGGCGATTACATCAAGGCGACTCCTGTGAGCGTGACCAATTCGGACTATCAGGAAAGGTTCAGGGATCTTAACAATTTACTGAACAATGATAAATAATACAACAGGACACTTCCGTAATAACGGAGGTGTCCTGTTGTATTTTTAACCGCAATTTTTGATAAGTCCGATCAGCCATTTTTAGTTCTAAATCATCTTTTTGTATATAAATAACGCAGGATTGATATAAAAATAATATATCAACCACACAACTGACTAAATATTGTTGAATTTGGATAAATCAGGCGAAATATATGAATAATTCTTGACAAATACAAAATAATAGTTTATAATGTGAAATGTAATTTATTTTTGAAATATTTCGGATTGTATTATTTTTTGCGATATATGTCGCAAAAAAAGATGATCGGAAAATAAACTATTATGCATAGCGGGTGTTGATTTATGAAAGTTTTGATTTTGGATCGTAACGCTGAATACACACAGCGTTTCCAGTATTACATGAATAAGAAGAATCCTGATCTTCAGATCAGTGCCTGTGACAGTACGGATGCAT
>CADBAC010000243.1 GCA_902792495.1 Ruminococcus flavefaciens
CAACGGCCTGACCGTGCCCGAAAACGTGACGCTCAACACCACCGTGCCTGCGGAGCTGCTGCCCACCTGCCCCGTCTGCGGCAAGCCTCTGACCATGAATCTGCGTTCGGATGACCGCTTCGCGGAGGACGCAGGCTGGCACACGGCGGCAAAGCGGTATGAGGATTTCATTCGCACCCATGACGGAAAAGTTCTGTATCTGGAGCTCGGCGTCGGTTACAACACACCCGGGATCATCAAGTACCCCTTCTGGCAGCTGACGGCGCAGAATCCGGACGCCGCCTATGCCTGCGTGAACTTCGGCGAAGCCATGTGCCCGACCGTCCTCAAGGATCGCTCGATCTGTCTGGACGGGGATATCGGGGATATCCTGTTCCCACAGCTTGCAGTCCGCTATGATATACTCCGAGAACGGCAGAGCAGTTTCAGCCTGTTCTGCGGTGCGGCAGTAAGTTCTCACTGGGAGACCTTCCGCACATCTCTGCACCCTTGCTTCGGGTAAAGACGGAGCATAGTCTGTCGGATGATAAATGGGAGTATTCAGCTTTGTTACGGCATCTGTCAGCTTTTCGCAAAGTTCACGACGCAGTTCGTTCAGCTTGCCTGCGGGGACGAAAAGTCCGTCATCGATATCGGCTGTGAAGCTTCCCATAGTGAAAATAGTATCCCCAAGCTTTGAGAACTGCTTTTCCAGCGCTTCACGGTCGGTAGGGCGATTCTGCGCCTTATCGGGGATAATGCCTGTGACCTGAACGGAAATGTTCATGCATTTTCCAACGACGGTAAGGGACTGACCAGCCTTCATGACTGCGCTTATATCCATGGGACAGACCTTCCGCTCAAAGCGGTAATACTCATGTATTTTAGGTATGAGTTCCTGAGCCGCTACGACATCCTCTTTTTCACGGACACCGAACATTGCTGTCCGCTTGCCTGTGAAATAGCCGTCAGTGAAGCCGCCACGGGAGAACACGCCTTTCAGGAACGCCATATCGGGGGCTTGTCCGTCAAGGGCTTTTCTCAGTTCGTGAACAGCCGAAGCCGTGTATTCGGGGCGCTTCATCCTTCCCTCTATCTTGAGTGAATCCACTCCCATTTCTGTTAGCTTTCCGGCATTCGGAAGGAGTGACAGGTCCTTCAGAGAGAGTGCACAGCTTTCCTTGCGTCCCATCGCTGAATATGGCAGACGGCAAGCCTGTCCGCATCGTCCTCTGTTAGCGGAACGAGAGCCCATCATTGCCGACATATAGCACTGTCCCGATACCGACATACACAGCGCACCGTGAACGAAGACCTCCGTTTCGATATCCTTGCGGCATATTTCGGCGAGGACATCCTTATGACATTCACGGGCAGGGACTACTCTTGCATAGCCCAGTTCCGAGAGAAGTCCGGCACCTGCGGCAGTATGCACCGACATCTGCGTGGAAGCGTGTATCACTGCGTCGGGAACGGCACTGCGGATGATCTCCGCACATCCCCAGTCCTGAACGATGAAAGCGTCCACACCGACAGAAGAGGCATATTTTATGTAATTGCAGAAATGTTCTGCTTCGCTGTCGGAAATAACGGTATTTACAGCAAGATCCAGCTTAGCGCCGTACTTATGGCACAGCTTTGCGGCATCCGCCAGTTCCTCATCCGAGAAGTTTGAGGCACTGCTTCGGGCTGAGTAGTATCTGCCGCCAACGTATACAGCGTCAGCGCCTGAGCGGAGAGCGGCAGAGAGAGTCTCGGGGCTTCCCGCAGGAGCGAGGACTTCAGGGAGACTCATTATATGCTGTCCTTGAGCTGTTTGAGCTTGACCATATTCTCAAGCTGAACTATCTTTGATTTGAGTACCTCTATCTCCTTCAGAGCAGCGTCACGCTCGATGCGTACTCTGCCTGCTTCGTCCACGTACTCCTTGGACTGGTTACGGATATTGTCAAGGCGCTGGTTAGCCTGGTTTACGTCGTCGAGAAGACTGAGGGCAACCATTATAGAAGCGGTATAAGGTGAGAAGCCGCCGCCTGAATTAGTGATATCATTTATTCTTGCTTCGAGAGCTCTTGCAAGAGCGTACACATAATTCGGAGAAGAAGCGGTCTTGATCTTATACTCCTTTCCGCAAATAATTACTTTAACTTCATTAAGCATTTGCATTTTTCCTTTCTGTGCAGAATCCATTGAACAGATTCACATTAAACACCACTCTACATTATACTACAAATTTTATGATAATGGAAGTACTTTTTTAAATTAATATATTTTATTTTTTGTGCTTGGATGGGGATCAGAAATCAGAGAGGTGTCAGCTTCGTATTGCTTTACGGGAAACTATACTACTTTCTACTTTCTGCTTTCTGCTTTCTACTTTCTGATTTCTGATTTCTGACAACTTACCACTTAATAGTATCGCTTTAAGCCGATGACCTTGCCGAGGACTTCCACTTCGTCAAGGATTATCGGATCCATCGTGTCATTTTCGGGCTGGAGGCGGAAGTGTCCCTCCTCCTTATAGAAGGTCTTGACGGTAGCATCTTCGTGGTCGATGAAAGCCACGACGATATCGCCGTTTTCAGCGTACTGGGTCCTCTCTACGATGACGATATCACCGTCGAGGATGCCTGCGTTTATCATGCTCTCGCCACGTATCTTCAAGGCGAAAAGCTCCTCGGGGTCAATGCCCTGAACCTCGAATCCCACATAACCCGTGATATTCTCAACAGCTGTGATAGGCTGGCCTGCGGTGACTGTACCCATTATCGGCACAGAAGCGGTACCGCAGTTGGGAAGACGGAGAGTGCGGTTGAGGTTGCCTGTCTTTTCGATGAGCCCCTCATGGACAAGGGCTTCTATGTAGCGGTGGGCGGTGGAGGTGGAACGGAATCCCATAGCCTCCATTATCTCCCTTACGGACGGAGATATGCCGTCGCTGAGCCTGCTTTTGATATAGTTGAAGACTTCGATCTCCTTGTCTTTCAGCATGATTTACCCCTCCGCAAGTTTTTTCAGTATCATCTTTGCTATCTTGTAAGCATCGCCGCAGCCGAGAGTGATTACGAGATCGCCCTCCTGAGCGTGTTCACATATATAGTCGCATATCTGTCCGAAGTTTGCGTACTTTCTTTCGTCTGTCCATTCTGCCTGTTCGTCCTGCGGGAACCATACACAGTCCGGGATCTTCTCTGCAAGGTGGCGTGTGAAGATGCCGTAGGTGTTCTTTTCACGGCTTCCCATGATATCGGTGAGAACTGCATGATCGGGTATCTGGAGCACTCTTGCGAAATCATCAAGGAGAAGCTTGGTACGTGAGAAAGTGAACGGCTGGAATACAGCCCATACATGGTTGAAGTTCATCTCCATAGCGGCATTGAGGGTAGCTTCAAGCTCTGTGGGATGGTGAGCGTAATCGTCCACAACAGTGATACCCTTTTCAAAGCCCAGCTTCTCAAAACGTCTCTTAGCGCCTCTGAATTCTTCAAGGCCCTTCTGTATAGCGTCAAACTCGGCTCCCACATATCTTGCGGCTGCAACAGCTGCCAGTGAGTTGAGGACATTGTGTATACCGGCAACGTGGAGAGTGATGGTTCCAAGCTTTTCGCCCTTGTACATAGCGTCGAACTGTCCTTGCCGAAAGTGATTATCTCCTTGCCTGTTATGCCTTCGAGAGACTTCATTGAGTTCTCGTCAGAGCCGTTTATGATGATGCACTTTGAAGTGTTCTCGTTGAATTTATGGAATGACTTGATGATATTTTCAAGAGTTCCGAAGTAGTCGAGATGATCGGCGTCAATGTTGAGGATAACGGATATATCGGGGAAAAACTTCAGGAAGTGATCCTCGAATTCGCATGACTCGCATACAAGGATGTCGCTCTTTCCTGCGATTCCGCTTCCGCCGATACAGGGAAGTTTTCCGCCGATGTAAGCAGAGAGGTCAACTCCTGCTGTGTAGAGGATCTGAGTTATCATTGATGTAGTGGAGGTCTTGCCGTGTGTACCCGAAACGCAGATAGCGTTGCTGTACCATGAAGTAACGATACCGAGCAGATCGGCACGTTCAAGCACGGGAACTCCGCTTGCCTTTGCGGCGATAAGTTCCGGGTTATCAGCCATGATAGCGGCAGTGTGAACGATGAGATCGGCACCTTCGATATTCTCGGCACGCTGACCGATGAAAACGGGAATGCCCATTTTTCTTACAGCATCGAGAGTTTCGGTCTCGTTGTTGTCGGAGCCTGTCAGATAGTAGCCCTGACCGTGAAGTATCTGAGCGAGAGGGTACATACCCGAGCCGCCGATACCGATGAAGTGAATGTGTTTTTTACCTTTTAAGATGTTAGTATCCAATTTATATCACCTTTCATTAATATGGATTTTTGCGTAATACAGCCATATTTCAGTAGTTCTCTTTATTGGTTTAAAGCTGTAGGCTATTAAATTATAATTTTTAAACTAAAAAATCAGCAAAAAGACTTGATTTTTTACAAAATATACGCTATAATACAAATATGCATTGACAAAGAGCGTAAATGGTTACTGCAATAATTTAATTTACACCCTTTTGAAAAAGCTCTGCCGTAAAGTTACAGTGCAGGTTTGCGTCACGGTTTTTTTCAGGTCATGTGCTTCATACTGCAATGTAACAGGAGGAAAAACAATGGAAATTACAGATGTAAAGATCAGAAAGATCATGACAGACGGAAGGCTGAGAGCAGTAGTTTCAGTAACTATCGACGATATGCTCGCAGTACATGACATCAAGGTAGTTCAGGGCGATGAGAGACTTTTTGTCGCTATGCCCAGCAGAAAAGATGAAAACGGTGTATTCCGTGATATCGTTCATCCTATCGCAGCTTCTTCAAGAAAGCTCTTTGAGGATACCATTCTTGAAGCTTATGAAAAGCAGCTCCTTATGCTTGAAGCAGAAGGCGACGGAGAAACTGAGACTGCTGATGAAGTC
>CADBAC010000244.1 GCA_902792495.1 Ruminococcus flavefaciens
GATAGCGAAAGACTTTGCCGAGAAGTTTTTTCAGGGCTACGAGGTGCTGTTCGCTGTTCATATCGACAAGCCTCACCCTCACGCACATTTTCTCATAGGCAACTGTCATACCGAGACAGGCAAAGCGTTCCGCCGCAATGAGAGAGACCTTTATAATATGTGTGAGTACCTGGGAGAGCAATGTCAGAAACGTGGGCTTACTCACTCTATGCGAGAGGAATATTATAATCACGATCTTGATGACAGCCCCGACAAGGAAACGCTTGCCGAAAAGCAGATGAAAGCCAAAGGCAAGGAAACATTCAAAGATGAACTTCGGGAAGTCATCAGAATTGAATGTGCAGATCCGAACAACAAGACTTTAGAAGATGTGGTGAATGCCCTCATGAAGCATTATCATGTGGAGTGCCGTGTCAAGGGCAACACCATATCCTACCGTCACCCGAACTATACCGACAAAAGCGGTAAACTTGTCTCGGTCAGGGGCAGTAAGCTGGGTGATAAATATACAGTAAAGGGGATAAATTATGAGCTTGGAAAGAATCAACGAGGACGTGAAGCCGACAGAGTCGAAGCCTTCACAGCAGCCAACACAAGAACCGCAGACAGAATCCAAACAGCAAACGGCTGTCTTTACACGGGAACAGATGATAAAAGAAGCGGAGCGTATCCACAGGGAGTACGAACAATCACGCAAGGCACAGAGACAGGGGGCAGCAGTAATGGAATCTCAGAAACCGCACAAGCAGGAAACACCGCTTCCGGAACTGAACGCAATAGAAACGAGAGTTCGGGAAATGGCGGAGGAGATCGGAGTATCCTCGGTGGACGCTCAGAGGGACGAGAGGGTTCTCCTTCTGGTAACGGCAACGCTAAAGATGTGCCAACTTTTGAAGAACTATTCGACAGCTATAAGCGCCGAAATACAAAGGTTGTCCGAACATCAGATGCAGAACCTGAGCCTGCAAGAGCAGTACGCAAAAAGCGTCAGGACAGAGGTCGCTGACAGCGTTTACAACATCTATCATCAGGTCAAGATGCAGGAGAAAGAAGCCATCAACGAGCTGATGCAGTATGTGCAGGCAAACAGCGATCAAATGGAGAAGGATATTACCGCCTGTGCAGGCAAAGTAAAATCGGCGACCGAAGCCGCCGAAAAAGCATCAATTCAGATCAGCAAGTCGGTGAAGCGTTTCTGCACCGTCAGAACGATTGGCGATCTTCTGTACTATGCCGCACCTGTTGCGGTAGTGATAGATGTGCTGCTGAGATTGTTTGATTTTATCTGATCACTCGTCATTCAAGCCGAAAATCTCAGCATCATCTTCCTCCGATACAATGAATGATCTGATAAGCGGATCCGAGGGCGGCTCCTTGCCGTCCTCATGAGCGTGCCAGCGGGGATTGGTCTCTGTTTTTTCAAGAGTCTGCTTGATAAGATCAAAGTTTTCGCTGTCCTTGAAACGCTCAAAAAACTGAGCCTTGTCTGCCTGGTACAGCAGGCGGTGTTTGAAAATGTTCTTGTTATAGTTCATAGCCAAGCAGCTCATAGCCATATCTGTGCTGAAATTGCTCCCGATCTTGAAGTAAAACTGAAACAGCAGATGATATGCAACAAAAACATCACTTTCGATCATCGTTAGATATTTCAAGGGTGAAATTCTATCAGCAATCTCAGCAAGTACTTCTTTGGGAGCTTCGCTTGTATCCGTAGAGAACAAAGTCTCACCGAACGCAAGCATTTCTTCGGGGTTGATCTTATAATCGGCTTCAACGAGCTTGCGCACAATAGAGGTTATGGAGATCGTACCGTCAGAGTTATCATGGATAAAGCCGAGGTCGATCAGCTTGTCGATCTCTGTGAAATCAATAAGCCTTGTCAATTTCTGAAACAACATTTTCGGAACACCCGATTCGGGCATGAAACGCATATATGACAGAACATATTTATCGGTAACAGTGAGGTCTGCCTTTCTGAACAGGCTTTCAATGTGACGATAGTGTGTGTCGGTCTTAGGCTTACGGTCTTTATTAGCAGGGATTCTTGCTTTCATATTCTTGATTCCTCCTACAAGGGCATCTGCACAGGTATCGGGCGTGTCGGTTCCTCTTTTCATGGAACGGGCACACAGCTCCAATGAAAACGGATATTTATCTGTTATCAACGCAAGACGGTGCATTTTGAATTTTACATCAGGATCATTCTCATCAAACGGATAAAACTGCTTTATCAGATCATATGATTCACGGAATGTCCTGAACTCTGTCAGGTCATATACAGTAAAATCATCGTCATAGTGAGAATAGGAAATGAAAATAACATCACATTCCAATTCAAGAAGGTCAGGCAGGTTGGAGTCACGATCGGCAGGGACATTATAGTTGTCGATGATAAGCAGGAGATTTTTCCCAAATGCCGACAGAAGTTCGAGGTTTTCTTCATAGAGAGCTTCAATGTCACTGCGGATAAATGCCATATTCGGCAGAACATTCGCAATAATATCGGCTATGCCGTTACGATATTCATTGTAATTATAATATCCGATATGAGCATACTCCGAAGCATACTTTTGCGCATAAGTGCGAACAAGCTCGCTCTTGCCGATACCGGCAACGCCTGTCAGAAACACCTTGCCTTCATTCTGTACCAGCGTGTGCAGCTCGTCAAGTTCCTTTTCACGTCCGGTAAAATATTTTGGCGGAGCTTTGGGTTTAGCTTTGGAAAACAGACCGTCCGAATTGCTGTTCGTATCATAGTAGTAATCCGCATACCAATTCTTATCAACCTTATAATAAGGACGGTATGCGGCAATGGTCACAGCAGTATAGAACACTTCCGCAAGATGTTCATCATCGGAGTATTCACGGGTATTATTCAAAGCAAACTGCTTTTTATAGGGTTTGGATATAAGCGGATCATTGATGATAAGGTCAAAGAACGAAACGTGGAGCTGCGGCTTGTCGAGGATATATTTCAGCATACCTTTAATATCACCGAGCAGTACAGACTTATCCTTTCGCACATAAAAATCCGTGATATTAGAGGATAACGTGCGAGTGCCTTTATTCAGCTTTGATGGTTCTGAACGGTCATATTCCGGACTGGTCGGATCGTTAAAATAGGACTTGAACAGCATATCCACCAATGCCTGATAGGTGCCCACAGACGATGATACGAGCTGTTTATACAGAATGGCGATAACAGTTTTGATGTCACAGTTCATACGGCAGCTCCTTCCTATAATATTCCAATATAATTATAGCACAAAGCTATATCAAATTCAAGTATCAGGAGGTCACGAAATGACTATTTTCGACGATATAAAAGAGCTTGTCGATGTGCCGACGGCAGCTCGCAGTTACGGAGTAGAGGTACACAGAGGAAACATGGCGCTCTGCCCATTCCACAGGGAGCGTCACCCGTCCTGCAAGCTGTATGCAGACCACTATTACTGCTTCGGCTGTCAGGCACACGGCGATGTGATAAAGCTGGTGCAGGAGCTTTTCGGGCTGAGGGCGATAGAAGCGGTAAAACAGCTCAACTCCGATTTCGGTCTTGGTCTGGACGTTGACTGTACGAACAAGTTCGTACCGCCGCCCG
>CADBAC010000245.1:0-558 GCA_902792495.1 Ruminococcus flavefaciens
ATTAGGTTCATGATTTGTAGTAAGATTACCGTTAATGAATATCTGGTCGGAATATGATTCAAACATATTGCGTATAGTGTAGTCTGATACTGTATTGTTTTCCAGACCTACGATAAGTGGTGAGGTCAGAGGATAAAACGATGGTAGTATATCTCCTCCTTCGGGAGAAGATGAATAACTCTCTGAGCGATTGAATATCAGTCCCTTTGGATATACCATATCCTTTGGTATAGCCTGCTTATCGCTTATCTGAGCATAAAGGGTATATTCAACAGAAGGTTCGCCGCTTCCGTTCTTGAACCTGATGAAAGTGGTCTCGCCGGGAGCGCACTCACAGTAAAGCGGATTGCTGTTATCAACATCCATCAGTTCGTAGTTATAAAGATCGTTATGATAAATAACAGCTTCCATGATACCTGTAGAATCAAATGAGATACAAACATCCTTGGATATATCTGAGTCGTTTACGATCTTGTATATGGTACTGCTGCTTTCCTTGACAGAACCGCTGAATGTATCGCCGTCTGCAAGATCAATATAGTCCTCGGCAACTTCAAC
>CADBAC010000245.1:607-4502 GCA_902792495.1 Ruminococcus flavefaciens
ACGATGCTTTCATTAGCTATTGCAAGATCGAAATCCTTATTTGCTTCAAGATGGAACTGATCGAAAACAGTGAGGGAAATATCAGTTGAATTAAGCGTGAGAGGAGTGCTGTCAGCCTTTACATAGACGTTGTAATAATTTACGTTTCCGCTTGTATCATAGACAAATACTTTACAGTTTCCCTCAGCTTTTGCAGTGACAATGCCCTTGCTGCTTACATCTGCAATTTTTTTGTCAGAGGAGATGTACTTGTATCCGCTTTCGAGCTGATAGGTCTGATCGGGTGAAAGAGAAATATCATTTGAGATAACAGAAAGTTCGGCTTCCTTGAAGATTATTTTTGCTGCATCAGAGGTAGCGGAGCTGTTTCCGTCTGAGACTGCACATCTGAACAGCCAGCCGTTTCTTGACTGGGAACCGGATGTTGTCCCACTGATAGGATGGAGATTCGCCCTCAGCGCCAACTTTGAAAGTTACATTCTGAGAGGAAGATATCGTAATATCCTGTGGCTGGGAAGTTATCTTTAATACAGCTGCTTCTTTGAAGATTATGGCAGCTGATTCAGAGCGGATAGTATCATTTCCGCTTGTTACCGCACATCTGAACAGCCAGCCGTTTCTTGACTTGGAACCGGATGTTGTATAAGAGGCGGAAGTACCGTTTTTGATAACTTTTATCCAGCTTTTTCCGCCGTCCTTGGAGTATTCCCACTGATAGGAAAGGTTATTGCCCTGGGCACCGACGCTGAAAGTAACATTTCCGGATTCAGAAATAGTAACATCCTGAGGCTGAGAAGTTATCTTCAGGACATTCTCCTCACCGAATATGATAGCAGCTGATTCTGAACGGACTGTATCGTTTCCGCCTGTTACCGCACATCTGAACAGCCAGCCGTTTCTTGACTGGGAACCGGATGTTGTATAAGATGCGGAAGTACCGTTTTTGATAACTTTTATCCAGCTTTTTCCGCCGTCCTTTGAATACTCCCACTGATAAGACAGAGAAGCTGCGCTGGTGGCTGCGGCTACAGAGAATGTGACATTTTTAGCAGCTGTTATATGTACATCTTCAGGCTGAGATGTGATAGTGACACTGCTTTCGGCAGCTGCTGCTGTGAATTCGGGAGATGCGATCATTTCGGGAATTACAGGCGAAGCTGCGAAAACCGCCATAGTCAGCGAGAGGGCAGCTGATATGAGACGATTTTTTTTCATATGATTACCTCCTTATGATTATTGCTAAAACATCTCCCCGAAATTGTCGGGGAGATGTAATAGTCTGGACATTAGTTATTCTTTTGCTGCGTAGTCGTATGATCTGTTTGTTTTAGAAACTACAAGGTCGAAATCGCAATCCTCATTATTGTATTCATTTGCTTTGAGATAAACGGTCTGACCCTTTCTCAGCAGTGTGTTGATACAGAAATTGTTATTGTATCCGCCGTATTGACTACCTGTGATGTAGTCTGAACCAAGTTCGCTGTATAACGAGCCGCAAATATCATAGTCTGATTCAGACCAGAAATAATATATGCCGCTTTCAGGAACTTCAAATCTGAACCATGTAACATTACCATCTCTGTTTTCAACGTGTACAGGAGAATCGAGTTCGATATCGCCTACATCAAATGCTTCTGAGAGTCTGATGTTGAACAGAACTTCAGAATCAACAGATTCATCATCGTTGTTAAATCTGCCTGTTATCTTAACAGCGATAGTTTCGCCTTCGTTTAAGACTCTGCTGAAGTTGAGGCTGTTGCCCCATCCCTCGTAATAGCTTGAAAGCTGGCTGTCAAAGGTTTTAACTCCGTTATTTACATGGTAAACTTCAAAGTCAAGAGGTGCAGAATCGGAAGCGTTTGTATGTTCAAAGGAGATGTCATATCTGCCGAGTTCCGGAGCGGTAAATTCATACCACTGCGCTTCATTCTGACTTATCGATGTGGATGATTCATAGACCGCATCAACAACGTTGTAATTCAAATCATACTGTCTGAGGTTGAATAAAGCTGTACCGCAGTCATATTTGCTGTCAACAGATACCTTGAGGTAGAGAGTCAGAGGCTTATCATCGTTCTTGTAGATCTTCCAGCCGTTTGTACTGTCGTAAGTAGCATATGGTGTTGACATATCTTCGCAGAGGAGATCATAGTGGATGTAGTAATCGTTGTTGAAATCAAGCTCGAATACGTCATTCTGGCCGCCTTCAAGAACGTACTTATAATACTGTGACTGTCCGCCTGTAATAACGTCCTCATGCTCTTCGTTCACTTCAGCGACAGCTATATTATCATCTTCCTTTGAAAGTGTGAACTTCAGTGTACCGGTCTTAGTTCTGTCATTCGGAACGAATCTTATAGTATAATCCTTATTGCCTTCAAGTTCAAACGTATCGATACAGCTGCTCGTACAACTGCCGCTGGTGATCGCTTCGTTGCCGTTAGCGTTATCCTGGATCTCCCAGTAGAAAGGAGTTCTTGACTGTGCTACCAGCTTATATGAACCTGTTGCCGGTGTAGTGAATGTATAGCCTGTGAAGTCCTTGCGGTCAAGCTGGATGTTCTGCTGCTGTACGCCTAAAACAAACTGAGTTGTTGTGTAATCAGTAGCATTGAATGTGAAGCCGTATTTTCCTTCAAGGCTTTCGTTGTTCTGAACTCTGACATATACTTCTTCGCCCGGGTTGATGAATTCCTGTACATTTTCAAGGTCAACACCGTAATATTCGCTGTTTTCGTAGCTTGGTGCTCTGTAAATATTGAAGCGTGCGGAAACCATATCTGTATCTTCAGCTTCAGTAGCAACATCGAAGGTGATAAGCTGGCAAACATCGCTGTTGTTTACGTATTTGTACCAGATATCGGTGTAAACATCGACATCGCCTGAGTAATATGTGTCTGCCACGGCATCTGTCACATTGCCTTCGATAGTAACGTTTGCAATAGCCATTTCACCGCAGTCATTATAAGCAACTACATTGTAGCTGCCGGGGATGATACCATGAACATAGCAGATATCACTACGATAATCATTATCTACATAAAGCTTATTCGGATCTGATGAGAGATATGAAGCTGAGCTGTTTGTGAATAAGTAACCCTGTTCATTCGGATCAAGGCTGAGAGTGTTTGACTCGAAAGCAAGTTCCTCGTGATCCTCAGAAACATAGATCCTGTAGATAGCCTTCTTGCCTGACGGAGAAATTACCATTATCTGAGATGAACCTTCCTTCTCTGCCTTGACAACGCCCTTGTTTGAAACGGAAACACAGTACTTATCGGTTGAGAAGTAGCTGTAGCCTGTACCTGTAACATCGAGCTGATAAGTATCGCCCACATTGAGGTTGATATCTGTAGGAACTATTTCCTTTTCCTTGAAGATGATCTTGGCATTGTTGGTAGTAACAGTATTTGTACCGCTTGTGATCTGACATCTGAACAGCCAGCCGTTTCTTGATTCTGTACCGGCTGTCTTATAGAAATTGGATGTACCGTTCTTGGTTACCTTGATCCAGTTTCTGCCCTTGTCCTTGGAGTATTCCCACTGATACTTCAGATCCTTGCCTTCAGCTTCGCAGGCAAAGAGGACATTTCCGCTTTCGGAAATAGTAACATTCTCAGGCTGCTGGAGGATATTGATCTGATTCTGCTCCTCGAAGATGATAGCAGCTGCATTGGAAGTTTTGGTAGTGCCGCCGCTTGTGACATTACATCTGAAGAGCCAGCCGTTTCTTGCTGCTGAGCCTGTTGTTGTGTAGGAAGAGGATTTACCGTTGGTAATTACCTTTATCCAGTTCTTTCCGCCGTCCTTGGAGTATTCCCACTGATATGTGCATGGGTCATTTGTAACCTGATCGGTATTAGCGGAAACTCTGAAACTTACATTTCCTGCTTCT
>CADBAC010000246.1 GCA_902792495.1 Ruminococcus flavefaciens
CCGCCCTCGGGCTCCCGTTGTGTGGAATGCCAAATATAAATAAAGGACCGCCAAAGGCGGCCCCTACAAATGAAGCATGAATAAGAATATCAAAAAGTGCCGTCGAGAATTCCAGTCCCGAATTTAATAACAGCGAGCGAAAGCAGACTTCTGTTTCCGCAGAGAGTAAGCGAGCTTGCGAGCGAATCGTGGATTGCGCCGCCGCTCGCTCAGCGGCCGACTCGTGATCGGGGTCAAGCTGCCGTCAGCTTGGCGGCTATTGGGCAAGGTCGTCGTTTCCGTCGTCAACGAATTCGAGAATGTCTCCCGGCTGGCATTTCAGCGCCTTGCATATTGCATTGAGAGTTGAGAATCGAACTGCGCTTACTTTGCCTGTTTTCAGCTTTGAGAGGTTGACGTTGCTGACTCCCACTTTTTCGCTGAGTTCGTTCAGGCTCATTTTTCTGTCCGCCATTACACGGTCAAGTCTTAAAATAATCGACATATCATCACCGCCTTAAAGTGTCTCATCTGCTTCCTGCTGAAGCTTTGCACCGTGGTCGAAAGCCTTGGCAAGTGCGCTGAAAAATGAAGCTATTGCCCATGTGAAAAGGAAGAATATTCCGGGGTCAACGCAGACAGATGAATCGATAAGGTCGCCGTGGCCTGTTACTCTTATCACTATTGCTGCGGCAAAGCATAAAGCCGAACCTATCTCCAGTATCTGTGAAAGTCCCATTATCTTGTCAGCGATATCGTAGGAAAACGGCGAGCCCACAATGCTCATGCTTCTGAATATCTTTGAAGCGAAGTTGAATCCGAGAGCAATCGTGAGTACCTCAAGACCGCCGATAACGTCAGCTATATTTCCTCTGTCCTGCATAAGGCAGTAGATGGGAGTGAACAGACCGCATACGGCGATCATTGCCAATACTACAGCGCCGGCAAGACAGGCGGTCGAATAGCTTTTGCAGTTTTTTCTGAATTCGTCAGTTGTGTAATTAGTACGTTTCATATCAGAGTACCTCCTTAAAGTGTTTCGTCTGATTCTCTCTGAAGCTCTGCGCCGTATTTGAATACAGAAGTCAGGATAGCTACAACAACGATCACCATTACGAGACCGATGCCGCCGCTTAATCCGTTAGCGCTAAAGCCGAAGATACCCCACGGAACAAGTGAATATACAAATCTCGCCAGATTGTTGACTACTTCTTCGCTGAATGGTGTATCGCACTTTTCAAGAGATACGAAGAGTTTCTTTGCAAACGAGATGGAAATGATAAGAAGCAGACTGAAAATGAAGATAAGTACCGAAACTCCGATCATAAAAGCCTTTACCAGTTTTCCTGTATTGCCTTCGATAGTTGTTAACGATTCAGTGGTCACGATGTCGGGGTTGCTGCTGTCCTGAGTATCCTGAGATTCTGATTTGATCTTTATACCTAAGATCTCGGATTCGTTAAAGATACGCTCGGGTTCTACTTCAATACCGAATGCTTTGAGCTTGAAATTCAATCCATCGTCTTCCTCATTGCTTCTTGATATGAACGGAGATGAACAATCGGTAACTGTATTGAATTCGATCTTTCCCTTTGTGCTTATGTAATCATCGGGGGCGAGTGCGGCTGTAACGCCTAAGATAATCGATATGACCAGTGCAACTATTGCAATTACTTTGATTATTACCGAGACGATCTTTCCGATAGTTCCGAGGTCGTTGATTTTTTTGATGTTGATGTTTTTCATGGTATCTCCTCCAAAAGATATTTCTTTTATTTCGTTCGGGATTGTTGTTCCCTTTCGTTGAGTCTATAATACCATAGAATTTAACGTTTGTCAATTGCTTTTTAACGTTTATCGTTAAATATTGTATGTTTGCATATAAACAGCTATGCTCGGGTACGTTCTGATTGTGCAAATTACACGATAAATATTTAATGACAAACATTAAATTCTTATCGTCAAAGATATTCATCCCGTATCCGCAAATAAAAGCGGACTGCCATAAAGACAGATACCTATATAGAAATTTTGCCCCGGAGCGTTTCAAAGTGCTTCGGGGCATTGTATTTTACACGGTTGCT
Source organism: Ruminococcus flavefaciens (assembly GCA_902792495.1). Lineage (GTDB taxonomy): Bacteria > Bacillota > Clostridia > Oscillospirales > Ruminococcaceae > Ruminococcus > Ruminococcus flavefaciens_Z. The sequence continues at coordinate 2,064 of CADBAC010000246.1, forward strand.
ATAATAAATAAGAATTTGCTAAATTGAAAATGTAGGGGGCGATGCCCACATCGCCCCGTGCCTTCACGTTGATCTATCGGGCTGATGTGGGCATCAGCCCCTACACCACCAATTATCGGGACGTCAAGTGCGCCATCCCCTACAAATATAAATTCTGATCTATGTTAGTAATACTTATAGCACGACATCACTGCACTTTCAGTAAAAACGCCATAGTACTTCTGACGGCAGATCAGGAATACTATGGCATAAAACTTCTCTATGAGTACCGCCCGAAGGCAGTCTATACATCGCAGTCGTTACGGTAAAGCGGCAATGAGATTTAACATCTCGAACAAATATATGCCCAGCATAGTTATGCCCAATGCAACACCGGCTTTTATCAGGGTTATGACGATCATATTGGTGGGGTTAATTCCGCCCATTGATGCCAGTTTCTGCGCCATGAAATTGCCGCCGTCGTTCTTTATCTTTTTGAGCGAGCGGACGATATACTTGAAATAGATCCTGTTGCCAAAGAAGCAGAACAGCAGTCTTACTACGAAATCCGCCGCATTGCAGATGATACCGAGCTTCTCAAACAGAGCCATATTGCTTTCTACCAGGTGGTAAAGCGATGACTGTTCGGGAAGTGCAGAGGATTCCACCATATATATCAGTGCTTCCGGTATCGCAAAAATGACGCTGAGGAATACTGCCAGAATAGCCCATCCCCACATTTTGCGGTTTGCAAAAAACAGCGACGGAAAGAGGCAGGTCACGTTGAAGGAAAGCTTTGAACCGAAATCCTTCATCTTTTTGAATACGGGCAGATAGTAGATGGTGTTTGTCTTGACGAAATCAGACACTTCCTTTATAGTAGCGCCGCCCAGATCCTCATCGGGGTCGAATCCCAGATAAGGCTTTGCTTCCACGAATTCCTCATCAAACAGGCCTGAGAAGGGTTCCTGGAGATTTTCTTCTTCCGTGTCGGCTGACTCCGATCCGCTCTTTTCCACAAGAGCATTTCCGCAGCGCACACATTTTTCTTCTCCCTTATAATTAGGGAAACCGCAGACAGGACATTTTACAAATTCGGGGACGTTTAATTTTTTGCGTTCCCATTTTTTCCCTGAGAAGTGGTAATCCTCGTTGGCGCATTTGCCTGCGCTTTTATAACATTCACGGTGATGGGGCGAGCCGCAGTCGGGACAAACGACAACATCGTCATCCTCGGTAAAAACATTGCCGCAGGCAGCGCATTTCTCTCCGATATAGTTCATTCTATCTCCTCCATTGAGTTGCGGTCATGAAATATCATGACGGACAGAGTACATATATTTTATTATACCACTTATCAGTGTATAAAATCAAGTATTTTCTTGCTGTTGCCACAGAAATCAAAATAATATTTTGTAGGGGCTGCCTTTGGCAGTCCTTGTAATAATCAGGAGGGCCGCCGAAGGCAGCCCCTACAAAAATCATTCGTAACATGACTTTTTATTTTGAAAATTGATTTGCGTGTGCTGTTGCTGAT
>CADBAC010000247.1 GCA_902792495.1 Ruminococcus flavefaciens
CTATGTACCATCAGCGGTCAGGGACTCAGTGCCGGAAATGTATGGGATGGTCGTCTTTCCTTTGAGGAGAAGTTTGTACACGTTGCTGATGTCGGCAGCTTATCCTTCCGTAACGCTATTGACATTGTTGAGCCTTATACAGAGGTTCCGACACCAATAGGACTTGTGGATACTTTCACTCCCGCAAGGTTCGGTAAACTAACAACACTCCGCTTTATCGCAGAACCTCAGATGAACCCTGTTGTTGTTACTGAAACAATAGAACCTGCTGACCGAGCAGAAATGGCCTTTAATCGAGATTATGTAAGAGCCGAAACCACCTTTGACTTTCAGAAGGACTATACCTTTACAAATTACGAAGTTATTATTGATGAGGGCAGGATGAGTCGATTGGATATCAATACAGAGCAGTTTGCGAGAATAGACAGTCTGGAGGTGAAACGCAGTGGTGATATATGATTCTGTCCGTTCAATTATGAATACAACTGAAAACATGGAGCATCTGATCATAAATACACGATATGACGGTACTACTCTCCAATATCAAGGCGTGGACTGGTTTCAGTTTAACGGCAAGGTCATATCAAATATTTATGTCAGTGACAACAGCTTTATCGGGCTCGGAAACAGAACAGAGCATTTGCTTGTTTGCCGGAGAGATGCGTCACTGTATAACTTTTATCGTGAGGAAGGCAGTCTTTTCGGAACTATCCGATTTCTGAAACTTCGTTGGGAAGGCTACGCACAATATAATAATACCACTGAGGATGTCAGGCTTGTGTATGAATGGTTTTTCTTTGAAACAGGTGATATGTTTCTGAATCTGATTAAGGCTCCCAACGCTGCCGGTTATCTCGGCACAAGCAGAATTAACGGCAGTATGAATCAGGATTTTGCCGTTACAGTTACTCAGCAGCAGTATATTTCATTTTTTCATAAGGATAACAGCGGAAAAAAATTTGATATAAGCTACTCAGTTATTGATTTCGCCCCGCCTTTTGAAAGCAAATATCTTCTTGCGGACAAAGCAGGCAGGTTTTACAGGCTGATGCACAACAAGGCATTTGTTGACTCAATTGTTTTTAAAGGCGGGCAGTGTATACGAACAGGACTTATGCCCGGAAATGATATGCGGCTGTCGGTATCGTTCAAAACATCTACTTTCGGGAATGCTGCAATATTCGGAGCAAGAACCGATGAAAAGACAGATATGTTTGGTGTGTTCCTGACCGACAGTAAGCATATTACCTGCGTTTATGGCGGATTGAATATCACTGAGGAAGTGGATGATTACAGGGATATTCTGATTACGCTGGAGCTTTCAAAAGACGGTTTAAAGCGTGATGGTATCACTATTATGACCTTTGATAATGCAGAGTTTACTTCATCATGCGAACTGATAGTAGGAACTATGAATACAGCAGATCAGCTTGACAGCCGATACTTTATGGGAACGGTATACAGTATCGACCTGTGGCAGGGTGAAGAACAGCGTCTGCACCTTGTTCCTTGTGTGGATGAACAGGTCAAGCCCTGTTTTTATAATATTCTGACAGACAGCACCTATCAGAATAGCGGATTTAATGAGTTTGAATTTGAGGATGAAAATCTGGAATATGATAAATCTTCATATATTGAAGAAGTACCTATAAAAAAGCTTAATTCTGCTGCATTCCGGCAGTACGGATTTGATGATTTTCCGAGAAATGTTATCTTTTCAAAGCTCACTAATCCTGTTCTGTATCATTGGCAGAATACAGATATTGACCTGCCTCCGATCAGTGCGAAAATAACTGCCATTCCTCCTGTGCAGCTTGTCTATTCAAAAAACACAGAGATGAATGACAACACGATCTTAGGCATAGAGAGCGTGGAGATAGATTCCGATGACAATACGCTTTTTGCCTTTTCGTTTGACGGCGGCACCACATGGAAAGCCTATACAGACGGCAGATGGATGACATTGTCAGAAGAAACAAGCGGTATGAATCGAGAATCAGTAAAGGCTGTCGGTACTGATGCGTGGAATGAAGCGGCTGCGGACAGGCAGTATAAAATACGATTCGCATTAAGAGAAGGCGGCTATGTGAATCGTATCACAGTACATTATCTGAATTGAGGTGAGGATAATTTGAAAGGAATAACGGAAATTGAACTGACGGATGTCAGGACAGGAGCAAAAGAAAAATATACCGAAACCAATCTCGTCACCAACGCAATGGCTGACTTTTTTAGCCACAATATCAACGGTATGCTGTTTACTATTGAGGGGAATACAAACGATCTGAACGGAAATATGCTCCCACTTTGTAAAAATGCTATCGGCGGCATTTTGCTTTTTTCTGATACTATAGAGGAAGATGCGAACAAGTATTATGCGCCATCTGCTAACCCCTGTGTCGGGTATGCGTCAAATGATGTCAATGCTACCACAAATATTATGCGCGGCAGTATGAACCTGACAGAAACGAAACAGCTTGAACACGGGTATAAATTCGTGTGGGACTTCACAACTTCGCAGGCAAACGGCACAATATCATGTGTAGCTTTAACCCATAAATGGGCAGGCATAGGATATATGGGTGACGGCTATAACGGTACAGGCAGTATCTGGGTGATGCGTTCACGCAGTGCCGGGAGCAGCGGACAGGCAAGAACAGCTTATATTAACGCTGTTGAGATAAATCCGGAAGAAAACTATTTCTGGACTATCGGCATCAACACTAATAATGAGCTGATTATTCAAAAAATCAGGATGAGCTTTACTGCCGTAGGTCTGAATGATACTATGCTCGGCACGAATTATGATGTCCTGTTTGAGATAAAGCTGAACCCCACAATGTTTGTTATGAGCAATCCGAGCAATAATGAAGGGGCTTATGATTTCTTTGACGGCAAGGATGGTTATTGGTACGGCTTTTGGGCTGGTGCTAACAAAGACGGTAATGCAAATCTGTGTAAAATAAAGATAAACAAATCCGATTTTAGTTTTACAGAAGAGCGTATGATTTTGAATGGTGTTCGGTCACAGGCGGTAGGCTATCACGGCGGCTACAATACCAATCCGCAGAGGAATGTGCAGAGCGTTTTGCAGAATGGTTATCTGTATATGGTGTCCTACGATAAGACAAAGGTTTATAAGATAAACATTGAAAATGCCGCAGATATAAAGGAAATTCCACTCGGTTCTGCAACGGCGTATAGCTGCAATGATGATTATTATCGCAGCGGTTCTATGTGGCTTGCAAACTTAGGTGACTGGGTAGTAGGTTCTGACTTCCGCATAAACACAGAGGACAAGGTTTTCAGAAAAGCAAACAGCGCGCCGTGGACTTATACAAGCACACCACTGTTTCAGTACGGACCTTATCTGTTCAGTTTTGGCGGATATTATGCAAACTCTACAAGGCAGAACTTATTTCTGTGGACACCATATCTTGCAACGATAAATAATCTCGAAACATCAGTTATCAAAACAGCTGATAAAACTATGAAAATCACTTACACAATACAAGAAGAATAATTACGGAATCAGGCGGCAGTCATCTGTCGCTTTTTTCATACATTTTTTGAAGGA
>CADBAC010000248.1 GCA_902792495.1 Ruminococcus flavefaciens
GGGGCGGACCTGATGCAGAGGTTGCTTACTACCAGGATACAGCAGGCGAGCTGGACGTTTCCATCAAGATGGACAATGCAGGTTCAGACTTCGCTATCGAGGGTATCGGAGTTATCAGGTAATAATTCCATATAACTAAAAGGGCGGCCGCTGAGCCGTCCTTTCTTTATGCGAATTAAAGAGTGGGATAAGGGCGCTCGGAAAGCGCCCCTACAGCCGCTGAGCGAGCGGCGGCGCATTCCACGATTCGCTCGTAAACTCGCTAACTCCGTACGTTTAGCATAATCTGCTTTCGCTCGCTGGCACTTTATAATACGTAATTATCATGTAGGGACGCACAGTGTGCGCCCCTACAAAATGTTCTGACATCCATAATTACGCATTACGCATTACGAATTACGCATTATAAAACCTCGTTCCTACGGCAGTCGGCATACATAATAAAGTTAACAAATAACAAAAATATGTGAAACTACTTGAATATTTACTGTGAATAGTGTATAATATAAATTGTATGGGCTCTTAATGAATATTTTTATTTTAAGGAGATTTGTATGAAGAAACTGAAAGGAATAAAGCTGAAGCACAGAAAAAATACCGAGAACTGTGCAACAGTAGATTTTCCGATACCCCAAAAGGTCAGGATCCCCATGTCGATGAATATGGGCGCTGCCTGTCAGCCGCTGGTCAAAGTCGGCGATCAGGTAAAGGTAGGACAGAAAATAGGCGACACTGATGTACCTTTCAGCGTTCCTGTCCATTCGGGCGTATCGGGCAAAGTAACGGCTGTCAGCGATTACCGCACTGCGATGGGCGCTGTCTGTAAGATAGTCGAGATAGAAACGGACGGTCAGCAGACCGTTTCCGAGGAGGTAAGACCTCCCGAAGTAAATGACAAGGAAAGCTTCCTGAAAGCTGTCAGGGAGAGCGGTGCCTGCGGTCTGGGAGGTGCAGGATTCCCCACACATATCAAGCTGAACCCTAAAACTCCCATTGACACCCTCATCATCAACGGTGCGGAATGCGAACCCTACATAACTGCCGATTACCGTGAGATGATAGAATGTCCCGACGACGTAATAGGCGGCGTCAAAATGATAAAGGATATGCTGGGCATCAAAAATGCCAAGCTTGCCATTGAAGCCAACAAGCCCGAGGCTATAAAGAATTTCGAGGAAATGGCGAAAAATGACGATACTATCGATATCATCACTCTCCCCTCGGTCTACCCTCAGGGCGCTGAAAAGATAATCATCTACAACTCTACGGGAGTTGTGGTCAAGGAGGGCGAACTGCCTGCGGACGGCGGTGTTATCGTTATCAACATCTCTACCGTGGCTTTCCTCTACCGCTATATGCAGGACGGTATGCCGCTGGTGAAAAGGCGTATCACCGTGGACGGCAATGCTGTGGGCGAGCCGAAGAACGTTTCCGCTGTTATCGGTACGCCTTTCCGTGAGATACTGGAATTCTGCAAGACCGACATGGACGCTATGATAAAGCTTATCGGCGGCGGCCCTATGATGGGTATGAGCATCCCCGACGTGGAAATGCCCGTTGTCAAGACATCGAATGCGCTTCTTGCCATAAAAAGCTACGATGTCAGCAAGACCACAAGCTGCATCCGCTGCGGACGCTGTGTGAGAGTCTGTCCCATGGAGCTGGTGCCTGCGGATATCGACAGGGCTTACCGCATAAGAAATATCGACGAGCTGAAAAAGCTGAACGTACTGCTCTGCATGAACTGCGGAAGCTGTACCTACGTCTGTCCCGCTAACCGAAAACTGGCGGAGACCAATCAGCTTGCGAAGGCTCTTATCCCGAGAAAGTGAGGTGGAGAGAATGAATAAGCTTATCGTTTCACCGTCTCCCCACGATGAAAACTTCGTAAAGACACATTCAATAATGCTTCAGGTAATAATGGCGCTGATGCCTGCACTTGGAGTTTCTATCTACATATTCGGCCCGAGAGTAGTGCCGCTGACTGCGGTTTGTGTGGGAAGCTGCATACTTTTTGAGTACGTCTGTCGCAGGCTTATGAAGCGTGACAACACCATCGGTGATATGTCGGCGGCGGTAACGGGACTTCTGCTGGCGATGAATCTGCCTGTGACTGCGCCTTACTGGATGGCTGTGGTGGGCTCATTCGTGGCTATAGTCATAGTAAAACAGCTGTTCGGCGGTATCGGTCAGAACTTCGCAAACCCTGCCATCACCGCACGAATCGTCCTTATGGTGGGATTCCCCACTATCAACCACTGGATAAAGCCGCTGGAGTATGACTACGACGCTGTATCATCGGCTACTCCTCTGGTGCTGGCAAAGAAAGGGGAGGAGCTTCCCTCATACCTTGATATGTTCCTCGGCAAAACGGGAGGAAGCCTCGGCGAGACCTGTGCTCTGGCGCTTCTGCTGGGAGGTCTTTACCTTGCCGCAAGAAAGATAATCTCACTTGCCGCTCCGCTGTCATTCATCGGAAGTCTGTTCATCTTTTCATGGATAGCCGGGGACGATCCGCTGTATCAGATTCTGGCAGGCGGCGTATTCCTGGGCGCATTCTTTATGGCTACCGACTACGCTACAACTCCCATTACTCAGAAGGGAAAAGTGGTCTTCGGTCTGGGATGCGGAATCATAACATTTGTTATCAGGCACTTCGGCTCCTATCCCGAGGGCGTGTCATTCTCCATACTGCTCATGAATGTGCTTACTCCTTACATCGAGGAGCTTACACGCAACAAGCCTTTCGGCGCAAAGGAGGTGCAGAAGAATGAAGGATAAGATAATGCCTTCGCTGGTACTCACCGTCATCTGCATGGTTGCCGCACTTTTGCTTACCCTTGCCCACGAAATGACAAAGGACAGGATAGCCGAGCAGAAGGAGCTGAAATTCAGCAAGAGCGTTGAACTCCTTTTCGGCAAGACCGAAAGCAAAGTGGTTGACCTGAAATGCGGTTACGACGAGGTTGAGACTATCGCTGTAACTCCCGATAAAAAGACGGTCATTCAGGTCTGCACCGACGGCTACTCAAAGGACGGCATAAACGTGCTGGTGGGTATCGACGAAAACGGAAAGCTGTCGGGCATAGAGTTCGTATCACTGGGCGAGACTCCCGGTCTTGGCTCAAAAGTCCGTGACGAGGAGGACTTCCGCAAACAGTTCATCGGTGCGGAAAAGGCTCCCGAAACATTCGACGCTATCAGCGGTGCTACTTATTCATCAAACGGCATGAAACACGCAGTTGATACCGCTCTGAATGTCTACAACGAAAACAAGGAGGCGATACTCGGTGGCTGAAAATAAAACTCCTCTTACAAAAGAACTTACCAAGGGCATTCTCAGGGAAAACCCGACGCTGGTGATGCTGCTGGGAATGTGTCCTACCCTTGCGGTAACGACTCAGGCAATGAACGGCATAGGCATGGGACTTGCCACAACATTCGTTCTTCTCGGCTCAAATATAGTTATATCGGCGCTGAGAAAGGTCATCCCCGACAAGGTGCGCATCCCTGCATTTATCGTTATCATCGCAAGCTTCGTTACACTTATCGGATTCCTGCTGGA
>CADBAC010000249.1 GCA_902792495.1 Ruminococcus flavefaciens
GAACCCACGAGATGACAGAGTCAAAGTCTGTTGCCTTACCGCTTGGCTACATCCCAGTATTTGAAATAATGCTAAATAATTATATCATATTCCACTGCATAAATCAATAGATAAGTATAAATGTTTTTGTTTTAATTTTAATCCTTTTCATTTTGCTGATTGATAATATAATTATGATGTGCTAACAAAAAAAACGCTAATATTGCACAAAAATAAAATGTTTTCGGCTGTATTTATGTTGACAAATGAGTATAACGGTGATATAATAAATATATATACTTGAAGTATAGCGAGGTGGACTTGATGATCAATTCTTTAAAAACTATCGCAGTTTTCGGCTGTCAGCTTACCAGCAGGTACAGACAGGGACTTTGCAACGCATTCAATACAGCTGCAGAAAAATATGGAGTAAATCTGGTGTATTTCAATTCACTGGGTAATATCGGTGCAAAATACGCTCAGTACGGAAAGTATGAATTTGATATCATAAAGTATATCGACCTTGATCCGTTTGATGGAATTATTTTTGACGGCGAAGGCTACAATGTTGATGGCTTGGCGGAAAAGATCATAGATAAGCTTCGTGGTGCTAAGTGTCCTGTTGTGTCTGTAAGCAGTATCGTTGACGGCTTCTATAATATCGAATACGACGATGCCGCAGGCATGAGGGCAATGACGGAACATTTTGTAAAAGATCATCACTTTACCAAAATCGGTTTTATGTCGGGATATCTTGCACATGAGGATGCACGCATACGTCTGAACGAGTTCAGGGCCGTCATGAGGGAAAATGGTCTCCCCGAAGACGGTGTCGGAATGTTTGAGGGCGATTTCTGGTTCTTCAAAGGCGAACAGGCGGCGGATTATTTCCTCTCACTGGATGAACGTCCCGAAGCCATAATCTGCGCTAATGACTATATGGCGATATCCCTTATAACTGCCCTGAAAAACAGAGGTATAAGGGTGCCTGAGGATATTGCGGTATCGGGTTATGACGGCACTCTTGAAGGTCAGGACTTCCTGCCGCACCTTTCTTCCGTCACAAGAGAAAGATCAATTATCGCACAGAAGGCGATAAGACTCATACTTGATATCAACGAGGGAAACAGTGACGGACACGACCTTGTTATAACTCCGAAGATCATATTGGGGCAGTCCTGCGGATGCAAAAAGGTGGACTACGTTGACGAGACAGAAAAGGTCAACCAGCTTTACGCTATGAACAGAGATCTTAACGGATGCCTTACAGATATGGAATCATGTATACTCAGGCTGAATAAAGTTTCCGATATCAGTATGCTTGACGATATACTTAACAACTACTTTGATAATTTCGGAGAATTCTCGTCCTTTTTCCTTATGGAACACACCGACCGCTGCGGAAGATTTTCCCACGACAGCGATTTTGTTGCTCCTACAGGAAGATTCACACCTATCGTATGGATAGATAAAGAGGGAAAATATCCGAGAAAGACAGATGACTTCTTCGGTTCGAGACTTGTTCCCGAAACAGGATCCGAAAGACCCCATTTCTATTATATTATGAGCACTCACTGCGCTGAGAGAATGTTCGGTTATGCGCTTATCGAAATGAAAGAAAAGGACATTTTTACTGAGTTCTACAATGCGTGGATACTGAATATTTCACTTACGCTTGAAACTCTGCTCAAAAATGACAGGATCAACAAGCTTATAGGTTCGCTGGAAAATCTCAGCATCCGTGACGGACTTACGGGAATGCTCAACAGACGTGGATTTGATGAACTTTCAAGAGAGTCGATCCGTTCTATCGATGAAAAACATACAGTCTGCACGATGGTCATTGATATGGACGGCCTGAAGCGCATAAATGATGAATTCGGCCACCATGAGGGCGACCGTGCGATAAGAACAGCGGCCGATCTTATTACAAAATGCTGTGATTCGGGCGAGATCGCAGGACGTGCAGGCGGTGACGAGTTCTACATCTTCGCTCCCGAATATTCGGAGAAAAAGCTGAAACGATTCACAGAAAGGCTTGAGGATTTCGCAAGAAGATATAACTGCAACTCCAATAAGCCCTACAAGATCGAACTCAGCTACGGTTCGTACCTTACAGAGGGCGACAGCAGTTCCAGCCTTGAGGAATTTCTCAGGATCAGCGATCTGAGAATGTACGATATGAAGCTTGCCAAACCGGGCAGACGCAAATAATAATATCAGGGACGGTGTATTCCGTCCCTGTTTCTGCATATTATGCCTATTGACTTTGTATGAAAAATATGATAATATATTTCTGAGGTGATGTTATGCATAAGCTTGAAGACAGAGTCAATGATCTCACGAGAAATATTATCGGAGATTTTGAAGAGAACCGTACAATAGACGAAGTAAAAATTTACGACCACCCCGATGATGAGGCTATCAAGGAGATAGTCGGATCACTGAGAAAGATAATTTTCCCGGGATATTTCCGCAACAAGGACTACAGAGTATATACTCTCAGGAATAATATGGGTATGCTCATAGAAGATGTGGTCTTTAAGCTTATCAAGCAGATATCCATAGTTCTGCGATATAACGAGAAATACGTGAAACTGAGCGAAAATGAAATAAATATCAGGGCGGAGGAAATAACCTTCGATTTCATGAACAAACTTCCGAAGATAAGAGCTTTTATAGAGACCGATGTTCAGGCGGCTTACGACGGCGACCCTGCGGCTTTCAACAAGGACGAGATAATCTATTCTTATCCGGGGCTTTATGCTATTCTCGTGAACCGTATCGCTCATGAACTTTTCCTGCTGGGAGTTCCGCTCATTCCGAGGATCATGACTGAGTATGCCCACAGCAAAACAGGTATCGACATCCATCCCGGCGCTACCATCGGCAAGTATTTCTTCATCGACCACGGTACAGGCATAGTTGTGGGTGAGACCACTATCATCGGCAATAATGTCAAGATATATCAGGGTGTTACCCTCGGTGCGCTCTCCACAAGAGGAGGTCAGTCACTGAAGAACAAGAAGCGTCATCCTACTATCGAGGATAACGTTACTATCTATTCGGGAGCTTCCATTCTCGGCGGCGATACCGTAGTCGGCAGGGGAGCAGTTATCGGCGGTAATGCGTTCATAACAAAATCCGTTCCCGAGGGCGCAAAGGTGAGCATAAAGAATCAGGAACTGAGATATAAGTATGACGCTTCACTTCCTGTTGAGAAGAAGGACTTCGACGAGGAAGAAAGCTGGTTCTATGTAATATGATATCAGTGCACAGCCGTTACATCAGGCTGTGCACTTTTGCGTATGCCCCACATTCATACGCAGACAGGCACAAGAGCACAGGGCAACAGCATTTACTTTTTGGGGCGATTCATAATTCTTGTAAACCATCCGTAAAGCATCGCTACTCTTGCTTTACTACTTCGTCAGGGGGATGCTGTCTCCCAACGGTCGCCCGTCCCCTCTGTCACTTCGTGACATCTCCCCACACTGTGGGGAGTCACCCTCATTCACCCCCTGCAAGGGAGATAACATCCCCATTGACCCCGGAATGCCGCCTTCGGCGGTTTTTTATTATTT
>CADBAC010000250.1 GCA_902792495.1 Ruminococcus flavefaciens
GCTTGAAAATATTAAAGACGGGGATACCGTAGTTCTTCCCGGTGACATCTCATGGGGGATGTCACTGGCAGAGGCTGTCCCTGATTTCCGCTTTATAAATGAACTCCCCGGCAATAAGATAATCATTAAGGGAAACCACGATTACTGGTGGTCGACCATGAAGAAGATGGAAGAATTTCTTGATGCCGAGGGATTCAATACTATAAAGATACTGCATAACAACCACTTCAGATACGAAAAATACGGTATCTGCGGTACAAGAGGCTGGGTGAATATGCCCGGAGAAACGCAGGATGAAAAGGTGCTGAAAAGGGAAGTGCAGAGACTTGAAACATCGATCAGATCCGCTCTTTCCGAGGACCTCGAACCTATTGTTTTCCTACACTATCCGCCTATCTTCGCAACAAATTTTAACTATGACATCCTTGAGATACTCTACCGCTACAATATTAAAGATTGTTACTACGGTCACATCCACGGCAGAAGTGCACACGAATTATGTGTAACAAATACCTACGACGGCATTAATTTTCACCTCATCGCAGGCGATTATTTACAGTTTATCCCTGAAAAAGTTTTGTGATTTGTGCAAAATGCAGAACTGTGTAAAATTAGTGGAAAAATAATTTGAAATGTGGTATAATGTACCAAGTATGTTATATAATTAATGGAGGACGCATAAATTATGAGTTTAAAATCTTCAAACAAAACAGAGGTAAATACTACTGAGTTAGTAATTTCAATTGATCCCGCTGCATTCGAGGCTGCTGTTGAACAGGAATATCAGCGCCAGAAGAAGAATATCCAGATCAAGGGTTTCAGAAAGGGTAAGGTTTCACGTAAGCTTGCTGAAAGAGAATTCGGCGAGGGCGCATTCTATGAGGGCGCTATCAATGCTCTTCTCGGTCCTGAGATCGATGCTGCTGTTAAGGAGACAGGTCTTGTTCTCGTTGACAGACCAAACTGAAGTAACTTCAATCAGCAAGGATGATGGCGTTGAGCTCAAGGCTATCTGTGTTACAAAGCCTGAGATCGAGATCTCTGACTACAAGGGAATCAAGGCTTCAAAGACTGTAAAGGAAATTACAGACGAAGATATAGATAAGCAGATCGAAATGATCAGAAAGAAGAACGCTCGTATCGTTTCAGTTGACGACAGAGCTGCTCAGCTGGATGATGAAGTTATCATCGACTTCGAGGGCTTCTTCGGTGACGAGGCATTTGAAGGCGGCAAGGGCGAGGATCATTCTCTCCGTCTTGGAAGCGGTCAGTTCATCCCGGGCTTTGAGGATCAGATCGTTGGTCACAATATCGGTGAAGAGTTCGATGTAAACGTTAAGTTCCCTGAGGATTATCAGATGACTGATTACGCAGGCAAGGACGCTACTTTCAAGGTTAAGCTCAAGGCTATCAGCTACGAAGAGCTTCCTGAGATCAACGATGACCTTGTAAAGGATGCTACTGAGTTCGAGACAGTTGACGAGTACAAGGCTGACATCAGAACAAAGCTTGAAGAAGCTGCTAAAAATCAGGCTGAATCTTCATTCGAGAACGAGATCATGAATGCTCTTATTGCTAAGGTTGATTCTCCTATCCCTAACTGTATGTATGAGCATAGGATCGACGCTCTTATGAATACATTCGAGCAGCAGCTCCAGGCTCAGGGCATGGACCTCAACCTCTACTTCCAGTACACAGGTATGGATATGGATTCCTTCAGAGAGACTTACAGAGACAGAGCTGTTAACGAAGTTAAGCTCAGACTCGCTCTTGAGAAGATCGCTGAACTTGAAGGCCTTGAGGCAACAGAAGAGGATATCAATAATGGTCTTGCTGATCTCGCTGCTGCAAACAACATCGATGTTGAGATGGTAAAGAGATTTGTTCCTCTTGATGATTACGCTGCAGATATCAAGGTTCAGAAGGCAGTTGACCTCGTTAAGGAAAACGCTGTGGTTGATGAGACACCTGCTGAAGATAAGGCTGAATAATCACAAACGTTATAAAATATGTACATATGTTGTCCCACAGCTATTTGTGGGACAACTGTTTTTAAAGAAAGGGCGATGAATTATGAGCAGTTTAGTACCATATGTCGTTGAACAGACAAGCAGAGGCGAAAGATCATACGATATCTTCTCACGTCTGCTTAATGACAGGATCATTATGCTGTCAGATCAGGTCAACGATACTACCGCAAGCCTTGTTGTTGCACAGCTTCTTTATCTTGAGAGTCAGGATCCGGAAAAGGATATATCACTTTATATCAACAGTCCCGGAGGTTCTGTTACAGCAGGTTTTGCTATCTACGACACAATGAATTACATCAAGTGCGATGTATCCACAATTTGTATAGGTATGGCTGCTTCAATGGGCGCATTCCTCCTTTCATCAGGCGCAAAGGGTAAGCGTATCGCTCTGCCGAACAGTGAGATAATGATCCACCAGCCTCTTATCGGCGGCGGACTGGGCGGTCAGCAGACAGATATCATGATACACGCTAAGAATATGGAACGCACACGTAACAGACTGGAATCTATACTCGCTGAAAATACAGGCAAGTCAGTGGAGGAGATCCATGCAGCCTGCGAGCGTGATAACTACATGACAGCTCAGGAAGCAATGGATTACGGTCTTATCGATAAGGTCATTGAAAAAAGGTAGGTTTTATAAATGGCTGACACTTATAAATCATGCAGTTTCTGCGGTAAAGCCGAGCACAGCGTTCACAGTATGTTTTCTGCCGGTTCAGTCAATATATGCGATGAATGCGTATGCTATTGCTACGAAATGCTGTATGGCCCGGGTATCGCTAAATCTCACCGCAAAGCTGCTAAATCAGAAAAAACTACGGATATTTCAAAGCTGAAGCTTCTGAAACCTGTGGAGATAAAAGAGTATCTTGATGAATATGTTATCGGTCAGGACGAAGCTAAGAAGTCCCTTGCTGTAGCGGTATACAATCACTACAAGCGTATCACTGCACAGGAACAGAAGGACGAAGACGGCATCGACCTCCAGAAGAGCAATGTGCTTCTTCTCGGTCCTACAGGTGTTGGTAAGACTTTCCTTGCACAGACACTTGCCAAGCTTCTGAATGTGCCTTTCGCTATCGCTGACGCTACTACTATAACCGAAGCAGGTTACGTTGGTGATGACGTTGAGAATGTTCTTCTCAGACTTATCCAGGCTGCTGATTACGATATCAAGGCCGCTGAAAAAGGTATCATCTATATCGATGAGATCGACAAGATCGCAAGAAAGTCTGAAAATACTTCTCTTACCCGTGACGTAAGCGGTGAGGGCGTTCAGCAGGCACTTCTGAAAATAATCGAAGGTACAGTTTCAAATGTTCCTCCGCAGGGCGGAAGAAAGCATCCTAATCAGGAAGTAATCCAGATCAACACAAAAAATATCCTCTTTATCTGCGGCGGTGCGTTCGATGGACTTGAAAAGCAGATACAGAAGCGTATCGGCAAGTCGCCTATAGGTTTCGGCGGAGAACTGAAAGCCCGTGCAGAAGAGGAGAACATCTTCAAGAAGGTAGTCCCGAAGGATCTTGTAAAATTTGGTATGGTTCCTGAATTTGTCGGTCGTCTTCCTGTTATTTCTGTTCTGGAGGAACTGGACGAACATTCGCTTGTAAGGATCCTCACAGAGCCTAAGAATGCGCTTATCAAGCAGTACAAGAAGCTTTTCTCTTACGACAATATTGAACTTGAGATCGACGATGACGCTCTCATCGAGATCGCAAAGAAGGCTATTGCACAGAAGACAGGTGCCCGTGGACTTCGCTCCATTATGGAAGGCATCCTTATGGACACTATGTTCAACGTTCCGTCTGACGGAAGCGTTACAAAGGTCGTTGTAAAGAAAGACTGCGTTACTGACGATAAACAGCCGGAGCTTATCAAATCAAAGGTAAAGGAAAAGCCTGAAGCAACTAAGAACGACAATAACAAATCAAATAAAACTGCATAATCACATCAAGCTGTACATTTAACCTGTACAGCTTGATTTTTTTATTATACCATAAGTTCATCATCTAATTTTCACTTGCTTTTTTGTGTAATATATAGTATAATGATATTGATAATAAAATCTCAATTTTTATTTCATACCGTCACTAACGACGGAAAACTGCAATACGCAGTTCAATCAAAAAGGGAACGTGGTGGAATAAATGGAACAGACCATAAAAAGTGATAAGAATACAGAAAGAGATAATGTTTTTTATACAGTTGCAATGAGAGGTCTCGTTGCATTCCCGAAAATGGTAATGCACTTCGATGTCTCCAGAGAAAAGTCTGTTGCAGCTATTTTCGATAAGATAAAATCATTTAGCGTAAGAGAAACAAAGAATAGTGGCATCATCTCTTTGCCAAACAAAGTATATCATGATTTATATATCGGATTCGAGAAAAG
>CADBAC010000251.1 GCA_902792495.1 Ruminococcus flavefaciens
CCTTTATTCTATAATAAGTATATCACATTTCACGGAAAATAGCAAATGCGGCATCACTTTATCCGCTTCAGTCTGCCCTTGTCCACCAGATATACCTTGTCGGAAATATCCATCATGGCCTTATCGTTGTAGGAATCCGTGAAGAAGCATGACACTTTCCTGTTGCCGTAAAGCTGACGGAATCGCTTCACCTTGTTGCCGCTGAAGTTGAGGTATTTCACCTTTTTCCTGTCCAGGTCAACTTCTGTGCATATCATCCGTGAAGTGACCAGCAGTTCCTTTATAGGCTCGAAAAGGAATGAGGGACCTGCGGTTATGATGATGTCGTCTTTTTTTATCCTGCTCAGCATTTTCCTGTCAAGCCTGCGGATATTTCTGCGCCAGAAACGCTCCACATCGTCCATGAGTCCGCTTTTATCCTTGAGACACGAACGCATGAAGCTGTTTACGGTAGTCTCCATTTTCTCGCCTGTGATAAGGCAGAGCTTATACTTTATCAGATTGAAGAAGATAACAGGCAGCCAGAGGATTATCTTTCTGTTGTTTCTTATCATGTACAGTGCAAAATCAACGGCACTTTCGCCGTGATACAGAGTATTGTCAAAATCAAAGGCTTTCATAGCGACTCCTTAAATTGGCGGAAATAATATCAATAATTATACCACATACTCCGCCTTCTGTAAAGTAAAATTTAAGGCAACACAATACAGCTTCTTTCTATCGTGAATTTTATCTTTAAAAAGTCCACTTTTGTGTCGTTTTTTGAGTTGTTTTTAACAAGAAACGGACTTATAATTGAAATATGACATCAACCGAAGTCCACCTTTCTCACTTCGGCAAGGAAAGAAGGTATCATGCTATGAAACATAATCGGATCAGCAAACTCTCCGCTCTGTGTCTGTCCTTGATGCTGACAGGTATCGGCGGTATACCGCCAAAGGAGGCAAATGCCGCAGACACTTACACCGAGCTTCACGCTGTCAGTCAGGGTTCTAACTCTGCCCACGCTGTGCTCAAAGGCACTGCTGCTTCGATCGTAAACGACAGTTCTCTCGGCTCGGATGTGCTCTATCTCAAGGGAAGCAGTAATGGCGGAGGCTGGCTCCAGCTGCCGTCACTGTTTGAAAACGGCTGCGGAAACGGCTTCACACTGTCCATGAAGTTCATGCTGAAGGAAGGCGCTTCCGATTATTCACGTCTTTTCCAGTTCTCGCCTGTGCCTTTTGCATCAGGAAATTCCTCAAGCTACTCGTCCCCCGACATCTCCATAGACCTGAAGGACAAGACCGCTTTCCGTGCAAGCATTTTCGCAGGCAGCGGCATGAATACCGAAAACGACAAGAAACACCGTGCTATCTACGACCTCTCCGCCAAACCCGATACCGACAAGTGGCATGACCTTGTGCTGGTATGCTCACCTGACGGTGCTGACTATTATATCGACGGCGAGAAAGTTTCATACTCATCCGAAACTGTAAATGACGTTCTCGGCAGTCTTTTCTCGGAAAAGTTGCTGAGTTCTTATGTATACAATTCACTTGGACGCTCCCTCTACAACGACGACGACATCGCCGCCTGCTTTGATGATGTGGCATTCTACACCCGTCCTCTCAGCGGCACCGAGATAACTTCACTCCCCGATGATGCGGAATACCTCTACACTTTCGAGAAGGAGACTCTCGAAGAAGGCGAAGCTGTCCCCGTTTCCGAGACCTCTTTTTCCGTTAATGGCACAAAGCTTTCAAGTATCCCCGAATTGCAGACTGCTTCTCCCGACGGTGACCTGAATGTGAAATTCTGGACTGACGGCGGCACATACTATTACTCGGTTGAAAACAGCGGCGGCGTTACAATTATCAAGCCTTCCGCACTGGGTATGAAGTTCTCCGCAAGAGACTTCTCAAAGGGAGTTACAGTCTCTCCCTCATCGGCGGTACGCAGCAAGATAGACGACAGCTACACTATGCCCTACGGCAAGCACCGTCAGCTTCGTGACAACTGCACAGAACTTACCTTTCCCCTCATGAAAGACGGCGATAAGCTGAACGTGATATTCCGAATCTACGACGACGGTATTGGCTTCCGCTATGCTTACGGCGGAGGCGCTGATATATCCGAGGAAGCCAGCCAGGTCATCTTCCCCGACAACAGCAAATTCTGGGGCAACTGGCCGAATGCCACCTACGAATGGGACATGGTAGAGCTTCCTAAAGAAAGACCGAATGAAACAAGTTCGACTTATTCCTGCCCGTATACAGGTGTTATCAACGACAAATACTGGGTAACTGTCACCGAGGCCGGTGTATTCAATGAGGACGAGCCATACTGTGCAGGCTGCGTTTCGACAACAGGCGGAAGCCGTGCGCTGAAATGGAAGTTCGGCGTCAAGACCAAATCCGTAACGATGTCAAAGTCCTTCCACACTCCGTGGAGAGCGGTAGTCATAGGCGATTCACTTGACGCAATGGCATCCAGCGATCTGATACTGAACCTCAATCCTCCATCAGTGATAGAGGATACAAGCTGGATAAAGCCAGGCAAGACCGCATGGTCATGGTGGAGCAGCGGAGGCGACTCCCCTATCGAATACCATACTCAGAAGGACTACATCGACTTTGCCGCCGAAAACGGCTGGGACTTCGTTTGTCTCGATTTCGGCTGGGCGCTGTGGGATCAGAGTGCGGAGAAAGTCAAGGAATTATGCGATTACGGCGCTGAAAAGGGCATAGGCATCTACCTGTGGTACGGTGTCAACAATACAGGCCACTCCGGCTACAAGGACAGCGCAGGCAATCCCGCTTATCCATACTACTCGCTTCTGGACGAGCAGACCATTTCCCGTGAATTCAAGCGTGTCAGCGGTCTTGGAGTCAAAGGCGTAAAGGTTGACTACTACGAAAGCGACACTCAGGAGACCATGAAGCAGATGAATATGTGTGCGAAAATAGCCGCAGAAAATCACCTTATGGTTCTTTTCCACGGCTGTACCATCCCCCGTGGAGAAAGCCGCACATATCCCAATGTTATCTCATTTGAAGCCATAAACGGCAGCGAATACTACAAATGGTTCGAGAGTCCGTCACTGGCAAACCGTGTGTCATATACATTCACAAGATGCGTTATCGGCTCATCCGACTTCACACCTACAGGCATCCCTGTCTACGGCATAAAGGCGACAGCAGGATTTGCTCTTGCTGATGTTGTTACAATAGAATCAGGTATCCAGCATTTCGCTCAGTCGGTATATACCTACGAAGGTTCATCGGCACTTCCCCTCCTCAATGACGTGCCCGTTGTGTGGGACGATATGAAGGTGC
Source organism: Ruminococcus flavefaciens (assembly GCA_902792495.1). Classification (GTDB taxonomy): domain Bacteria; phylum Bacillota; class Clostridia; order Oscillospirales; family Ruminococcaceae; genus Ruminococcus; species Ruminococcus flavefaciens_Z. The sequence goes on from CADBAC010000251.1 coordinate 3,318, forward strand.
TGGACGGCTATCCGATGCAGTTCAATGTTACCGCAAGACGAAACGGCAGCGACTGGTATATCGGTGCTTCTACCCTCAGGGCAAGAAGTGTGGATATCCATCTCTCCGACCTGATCGACAGCGGAACCTACAACGCTTACATCTTTGCGGACAATGCTGACGGAAGCGACCTGGAAGTTACCGTCCTGACGGGGCTTACCTCTGAGGACTCGGGCAAGGCTTCCATTACCGCAGGCAAACAGGGCAAATACTGCTCAAACAATGCCTATGTGGGATATGTAGGCGGTGACGGACAGAGCGCTGTGACATTCAACGACGTTACTGTTGACAAGGCAGGAAAATACACCATCAGGATATACTACGTATCAGGCGAAAGAAGAAGCCTGAAAGTGGATGTCAACGGAAGCTATGTTTCCACTCTGAATGACCTGTACGCCAACAGAAACGACTGGTCGGGCATACGTGCGGTCAACCTTGAAGCAGACCTGAAGGCAGGCAAAAATACCATCAGGCTGTACAATGACAAGGGCTACGGACCGTCCATCGACCGCATCGCTGTTGCTATCCCGGAGGAAAAAGTGATAGGCGATGTGGACTTCAACGGCAAACTTGAAGCTGCTGATATGGTGCTGATGAGCAGATATCTCCACGGAGTTATAAGATTCTCAGCAGAGCAGTGCAGAGTTGCTGATGTGAACAGCGATGGCATACCTGACGTATTCGACCTTATCAAATACAGAAAACTTCTCACTTCTTAGGCAATACTGTGCATATAATATGCCGAAGATACGCAGGTATATTCGGCACACAGGGCAAACGGTATATGCACAGGAC
>CADBAC010000252.1 GCA_902792495.1 Ruminococcus flavefaciens
CATGTACTTGTAGCCCTTGACAAGGGAAGTCACAAATGAACAGCATCCTCTGACGAGGGGAGTTTTCTTGTACCAGGGAGCATTTTTGCCGTTGTTTTCGTCCCATGTTTCAAGGTCTATAGTGCCGTCGGGAAGACGGCAGGCCATAGCGCCTGTAGTAGGGCCCAGCATCATAATGCCTTCGATGAGGGCCTGTCCGCCTATTTTTGATTTGAATTTCTCAGCAGTGGGCTGAGCGTTTGATTTATTGCTCATAGTTACTTATCTTTCTTTGCGGGAAGTGTTATGGTAACGGTAGTACCCAGTCCCTCTCCTTCGCTGTCGATGGAGAGAGTGCCGCCGTGCATACTGATTATCTCGTCAGCAACGGCAAGTCCGATACCCGAACCTCTTCTTGTGTGGTTGGCTTTATAGAATTTTGTCTTTACCTTTGCAAGGTCCGACTGTTTGATACCAACGCCTGTGTCCTGGACGGAGACAACTACATTATCTCCCGATTCATAGGCTTTTATGGTAACTCTGTCGCCTGCTGATGAATACTTGACAGCGTTGTCGATAACGTTGATGAAGACCTGACGTATGCGGTTCTTGTCGCCGAAAACGAATGGCAGCATCTCAGGCTCGTCGTAGATTATCTCCTTGGTCTCTTTTCTCGCCTTTTCGCTGTATATCAGCACAGCGTCGCCCAGCTCTGCAAGGATGTCCATAGTTGCGCTTTGCAGGGTGAAATGGCCGTTCTGCATACGTGAGAAGTCAAGGAGCTCCTCCACCATCTGCTGAAGTCGCTCAGTCTCGTTGACTATGACACCTACGCCCTTTTTCATTGTGTCAGGGGATGTCTCGCCGTCCAGCATGAGTGTCTCTGCCCAGCCCTTGATAGCGGTGAGCGGAGTTCTCAGTTCGTGGGAGACAGAGGAGATGAATTCATTCTTCATAGCCTCGGCTGTTGAAAGTTCATCAGCCATGTGGTTGATAGCGGTGCAAAGTTCACCTATCTCGTCATCGCTGTCATTCTCGATACGTACCGAGAAATCACCCAAAGCGAATTTTCGTGTGATGCCGCTTATCTGACGTATAGGCTTTACGATAGAGCCTGCGAAGTACAGGCCGATGGTGATGATTACAAGGATAATAGTCATGAATACTACCGCAACCGCCAGAATATAGGTCTTGATAGTGTTGTCTATCTCCGTCATGGAAGTTACCATGCGGACAGAGCTGTATTCGTTATTGATGGAGGAAATAGGCACGGATACCGCCATCACCTTTTCTCCGCCCTGAAGCCTGTAGACCTTGGAGCCTTCGCCTGATTCCATAGCCTGTATATAGTCGGGCATGATATCGTCAGCGTCAGGCGAGAATCCCGACGAGGTAAGAACTACTCGTCCCTTTGAGTTTATCGCCATAAGCTCTATTTTGTCCTTTTCGTTGAAGGTCTCAAGCATCGTCCTCATCTCCGCCGAGAAGTTTGCGGAACTGTCCTGGGAATGTATGCTGAGCACGGATGTTACCGCATTCAGCTTTGATATGAGGTACTGTCTTGCCGAGACATAAAAATAATTCTGTATAGCGTAGACTATGGCCATACTTATTATAAGGAGCGCCATTACAACGATACCGAGGTTGTTGATTATCCAGCGCTTGGTGATACTTTTTTTAGCCATTACTGAACATCATTCCATTTATATCCGTAGCCCCATATGGTGATGATATACCTGGGGTTTGAGGGTTCTTCCTCTATCTTCATGCGGATACGTCTGATATTTACATCGACTATCTTGTCGTCGCCGTAGTAGCTCTCGCCCCATATATGGTTGAGTATGCTTGCACGGTCAAGGGCGGTATTTTTGTTGTTCATGAAAAATTCCATTATCTGGTATTCCACCTGAGTCAGCTCTATAGGCTCGCCGTTTTTGGTAACGGTGCGGCTTTTCAGATTCAGGGTGAATGGGCCTGATTCTATCACCGACTGCTGTTCATTCTTGATGAAGCTCATGCAGACACGGCGGTATATAGCGTCAACACGGGCAGTAAGCTCTGACGGTGAGAACGGCTTTGTGATATAGTCATCAGCGCCTATCATAAGGCCGCTTACCTTGTCCATTTCCTGAGTTCTTGCAGTAAGCATGATGATACCGATGGTAGAGCTTTTCTCACGTATCTTCTTGCATACGGTAAAGCCGTCTATACCGGGCATCATGATGTCGAGAAGAACAACATCGAAATTTCCGTGTTCTGCTTCAAAAGTCTTGAGGGCGTCCTCTCCGCAGTTTACATCCACAACGTCATAGCCTGCACGTTTCAGGTTTATGACGACGAATTCACGGATAGTATCCTCGTCCTCGCATATGAGTATACGTTTCATTTATATTCACTCCCTTGTTTCAATGCAATATTCATAATAATAAATAGTATGGATGAGCGAAAGCAGACTTGCCTTTTTGCAGATAGTAAGGCGCTTGCGCCGAATCGTGACAGCGCCGCCGTTCGCTCAGCGGCTATTCTTTAAAGTGGAAACCTACAGCCACATCGCCTGCCGCAGGAGTAAGTCCGTCGCCCTCGGTATCGGGAGCGGACGGGATATATGCAAGATAAGCCGAATCGCCCTTTGTATGGAGGAGCATATAGCCGTTAGCCAGTCTGTCCTCCCGGGAAGGCTGATCCTCGGCAAGGTATATCCTCAGCAGTTCACGGCCTTCACTGCCGCCCTTGTAGCTTCGGAAGACGATCTCATCGTTGATGGGATCACGCTCCACCTTGACGTTGTTTTCCCAGCGTTCGGGGAATATGAAGATATAGCCCTCGTTGACGCTGTAGTAGGAGGTATACTTCTTTTTCAGCTTGTTATTTTCGCTTACGTACATCCATTCGGTGATCTTCATCTGTTCGCTTTCGGAGGATTCCGCATAGCCCGGAGAGACCTTCTGAACGGGTATTTCGGGGATGCCGTCATTGTCGATATCGAATGTGGCACATCCCGACGGACGCTTTGTAGACAGCGATTCTGCGGCAGTATCGAATACCTTGTTAAGTCCGTTTTCGTCCATGTAGATCACATCGGACTGAATATTTCCCGCACCTGAACCTGCGTCTATGTAAAGGCCCTTGCTGCCGTTGCCGATAAGACCGTAGCTGGGCTCATCGAATTCCATGAAGCTTCCGCTGAGTTCCTGTGAAAAGGTCCTGTATTTCCCCTGGTCGGTCAGTCTGTAGACATAAGCCATAGCAGGTGAACTTGAAGATGAACCCTTCAGCAGGAGAAATTCATTCTCGCCGTCAGTATCAAGGTCGGTAACGTCAAAGAAAGAGTACGGGGTAGTGCGGAAGGGCTGCTGTATCTTTCCGTCGATATAGTTGTATATGGAAACGTTCTTTTCCGAACGGTTTATCTGGCTGCTGCCGATGATGATGTTCATTCTGTCGCTTGAACCGAGCTGTGATATCATGACCTTTTCGATGTCAGATCCGTCAATGGGGGTATCGCATACGGAACTCCAGCTGTCGCCGTTTTTATCAAGGAT
>CADBAC010000253.1 GCA_902792495.1 Ruminococcus flavefaciens
TATCGTATGTCAAGGGATTTCTGTGCAAGATGACGGAAAATATGTCCGCAGATTCAGTGCAAAGCCGTCAGGCGGGCTTTGTGCGGTGTTGCCTTTACTATATTCAATTCAGGATCAAAGAAGTGTGATGCCATTCTTTGCGCATTCCTCGACAACTTCATCTCTCCATACAGAGGACTGAACTTCGCCGATATGTGCCTTTTCGAGAAGAAGCATACAAAGTCTTGACTGACCGATACCGCCGCCGATGGTAAGCGGAAGTGTGCCGTCAGCTATCATCTGGTGGTACTTGTACTGCATTCTGTCCTCAGCACCGCATTCAGCCAGCTGCTTTTTCAGTGAATCAGCGTCAACTCTGATACCCATTGAAGATATCTCAAGAGAATCGTTGAGAGTTTCGTTCCAGAAAAGGATATCGCCGTTGAGAGCCCAGTCATCGTAGTCGGGGGCTCTGCCGTCGTGCTTTTCGCCGCTTTTCAGCTTGCCGCCGATACCCATAAGGAATACTGTCTTGTGCTCCTTTGTGATAAGGCGCTCACGCTCGTGGCCTGTCTTGTCGGGATACATATCCTCAAGTTCCTGAGTTGTGATGAAGTAAGGCTCATCGCATATCTCAGAAGCAAGCTGAGGGTAGCGGAGACTTACCTTTCTTTTTGTAAAAGCAACAGCCTTGACAACGCTCTTTACAGTTTCCTTGAGGAACTGGATGTTTCTCTGTTCGGGAGAAATTACCTTTTCCCAGTCCCACTGGTCAACGAAGATAGAGTGGGTGTTGTCTGTATCGTCATCACGGCGGATAGCGTTCATATCGGTGTAGATACCCTCGCCTGCCTTGTAGCCGTAGCGGTAGAGAGCCATTCTCTTCCACTTAGCCAGAGACTGAACGACCTCGGCCTTTCCGTTGATCTCCTTGATATCGAAATCGACCTTTCTTTCAACGCCGTTGAGGTCATCGTTGATACCGCTGCCCGACTTAACGATAAGAGGAGCGGAAACACGGTCGAGAGTGAGAGCGAAAGAAAGAGCCTGCTGGAAGATATCCTTGATATACTTTATAGCGTGCTGTGTCTCTCTAAGGGTGAGTGAGGACTTGTAGCCCTCGGGGATGTACAGTGATCTTGACATATTAATCACTTTCCTTTCCTTTACTATATTTTAGATATTTAGAACAGTGGCAGCGCCATTGATGCCATCTGAGCCGAACTGTAACGACAGAGATCAGTGCCGTTTTTACTGATCCTGCATTAAAACAAAAAGGCATTCCGAACTCCTGACTGGAACGGAACACCTTTGTTCTTTATGCATTCATTATACACCTGAACTGCATAAATGTCAAGAGTTTTTTGAGTTATACACGGATTTCATTTTTTTGTTGAATAGAAATATTAATTTGTATGGAACGGCGCACTCACCGTTCCAATTTGTGACTTTTTTTCAGACTGTGGAACGCCGAGGGCGGTATCTGAGGGCGCACACTGTGCGCCCCTACAAAGCCAACCGTCAATCAATTATAATTAAAGTGCCAGCGAGCGAAAGCAGAGTAAGCTAAACGTACAGAGTAAGGCGCCTGCGCCGAATCGTGATCGCCGGCGGGGGCGTCCCCGCTTAGCGGATGGAGCCGACTGTTCTTGGGAAGAGGATAACGTCACGGATGTTAGCCATGCCTGTGGTGTACATGATAAGTCTCTCGAAGCCGAGACCGAATCCGCCGTGAGGTACGCTTCCGAACTTTCTCAGGTCGATGTAGTCGTTGTAGAGGTCGAGGTTCATGTTTCTCTCCTTCATAGCTGCAAGAAGCTTTTCTAGGTCATATTCTCTCTCACTTCCGCCGATGATCTCGCCTACACCGGGAACAAGCAGGTCAACTGCTGCAACAGTCTTGCCGTCGGAGTTCTGCTTCATGTAGAACGACTTGATCTCCTTTGGATAATCTGTAACGAATACAGCCTTCTTGAATACCTTTTCAGAAAGATATCTTTCATGCTCTGTCTGGAGATCACAGCCCCACTCTACTGGGTAAACGAAGTCTTCGCCTGACTTCTTGAGGAGCTCGATAGCTTCTGTGTAAGTCACTCTGCCGAAATCGTGAGAGATGAGTTCTTCAAGTCTTGCCTTCAGACCCTTTTCAAAGTGAGCGTCAAAGAATGCTATCTCGTCAGGGCAGGTCTTCAGCAGCTTACCGATAACGAACTTCAGCATATCCTCAGCAAGCTCGATAACGTCGTCAAGTTCCATGAAAGCTACCTCAGGCTCAATGTGCCAGAATTCAGCGAGGTGCTTAGGAGTGTTGGAGTTCTCAGCACGGAATGAAGGACCGAATGTGTAGATCTTGCCCATAGCCATAGCAGCCATTTCGCCTTCAAGCTGACCTGATACTGAAAGTCCTGCTCTCTTGCCGAAGAAGTCGTTAGCGTAGTAATCTTCCTCGCTCTTGTATTCGTTGCTGTAGCCGATAGTTGTTACCTGGAACATTTCGCCTGCGCCCTCACAGTCACTGCCTGTGATAAGGGGAGTGTTGATATATACGTAGTTGTGGCTCTGGAAGTATTCATGGATTGCAGAAGCAAGAACTGAACGAACTCTCCATACAGCGTTGAAAGTATTCGTTCTTCCTCTGAGGTGGGGGATAGTACGGAGGAATTCAAGGGTGTGGCCCTTCTTCTGGAGCGGATAATCAGTAGGAGCATCGCCGAAAACAGTGATATTCTCCGGAACTGCGTTGATCTCGACAGTGTTGTTTCTGCCTGCGACCACCTTGCCTGTTACTTTGAGGGATGTGCCTACTCTTGGTTCTTTGTAGTCGCTTTCGCCCTTTTCAACCACTACCTGTATATTCTTGAGAGAAGTACCGTCGTTAAGCTCGATGAAAGCAACGCTCTTGGAGTTACGTGAAGTACGTACCCAACCGCAGACAGTGACCTCCTTGTCTACGAAATCCTGTGACTTGATGATATCAGCGATGTCGATATGTTTCATAATACTCTTTCCTTTCAGATACGATTTGTCGGTGTTACGGAAAAACAAAAAGCCCCCGTCCTTCTACAGGACGGGAGCATAAAACCCGTGGTGCCACCTGAATTACCGCAAAAGCGATCACTTTTGAGCCGCTGTAACGTGCGGAACACGTCTTGCCTACTAAGATGCTGAATACAGCACAGGTACCGCTGTATCATCGTATACAGCCGCCTTCACCGCCGCACCCTTTGGGGTCGCTGCTCGGGAGTGTTATTCGCAGTGACTCTGATATGCGGCTCACACCTGCCCCGCACTCTCTGAAAACGAACTTCACTGTTACTTGTCTCCGTCATCGCATTTGTTATTCGATGATGTAATTGTAACACCTTTTTTTCGGAATGTCAAGTGGTTTTTTGAAAATATTCCTTTTCGACTGACTGAGGGCGCACGCCTCCGGCTCCCGTTGTGTGGAATGTCGTATATAAATAAAGGACCGCCAGAGGCGGCCCCTACATACATTATCGGAGAACCATTCATGAGACACGATCATTGCAGG
>CADBAC010000254.1 GCA_902792495.1 Ruminococcus flavefaciens
GCTTGATAAAGCCGTTGGTCTTGCTCATAAAGCTTTCGATAAGCTGTTCTGTTTCGAGAGTTGCCCTTGCTTTTTCGCTTTCCTTTGCGTTCTGAATTATCTCGTCATAGTTATCTATGGTGATGATAAGAACATTCGGGTGAGCGGCATCGAGATCCTTCTTGATACTCAGCAGCTTTGTCTCGTCGTTGAAGTATATGACAAACAGCGTATTGTCGCCTTTGATGTACTTCTCGGAGATAAGCCTGTAAGTGCTGCCGTTGATGGTGCACATCTCGTGCTCAGCGGATTTGAGCGCTCCCGAACTGACGTTGACATAGGCGCCGAAGTCATTGCCGTAAGCGTCCTGTCCGAGACTTATCTTTTCCTGAAAAAGCTGATTATACCAGAGAAGTTTGTTTTTTTCATCGATAACGGCCACAGGTGCAGGGAGCGAACTCATATATTCTCCTGCGGAAGTTTCAAGGTGATCGTTCATTTCGGAGATACGCCGCATGGAATTCTTTGTGCAGAAAACCAGATAAACGGCGGCTGCGAAGATGATGACCAGTGCAACAGCAAGGAGTATAAGTCCTGCGGTAGTGTACCGTTTCATCAACAGCGCCGCTGTGCCGATATCAGCAATGAGGATGAGCTGAACGGCAAACAGCACTGTCGGGAATTTATTCTTCAATTTTTAGCTCCTTTCGGAACATTGCGCCGCATAAAAGTCAGCGGCACAGATACTATTTATGTTTCCATTATTATAGGAAGGATCATAGGGCTGCGCTTTGTTTTCTGGTAAATATAGTCTGAGAGGGCATCACGCATTTTACCCTTGAGTGAGTTCCATTCCCTGAGCTCGCTTGCTGAGCAGTTGCTGAGAGTATCTGTAAGGAGAAGTCTTGCCTCGACCATAAGTTCCTCGGATTCTCTAACGTAAACGAAGCCTCTTGAAATGATATCGGGGCCTGCAACTATCTCATTGGTAGCACGGTCGATACCGATAACGATGATGATAAGGCCGTCCTGAGCCAGGTGTTTTCTGTCACGGAGAACGATAGAGCCGACATCGCCGACGCCCAGACCGTCAACAAGCACACGGCCGGCAGGAACCTGAGAAACCACCTTCATGGTGTTGCCGTCGGTCTCGATAACATTGCCTATCTCAGCGATTATAACGTTTTCCTTGGGCATTCCCATCTGGAGTGCAAGGTCTGCGTGTTTTTTCAGGTGCTTGTACTCACCGTGAACAGGAATGAAGAACTTTGGCTTTGTCAGGCTCTGCATAAGTTTCAGCTCTTCCTGACAAGCGTGTCCCGATACGTGAACTTCATACATTGCCTCATAAACAACTTCTGCACCCGATTTCATAAGTTCATTTACCACACGGGTAACGAATTTCTCATTGCCGGGGATAGGAGTTGCAGAGATGATGATGAAATCCATTGGAGTGATATTGACCTTCTTATGGTCATTCATAGCCATACGGGTAAGTGCGGACATGGGTTCGCCCTGGCTTCCTGTGGTTATGAGGACTATACGCTCGCTTTCGTAGCGGTTCATCATTTCGATATCAATGATTATTCCCGGAGGAACATCCAGATATCCAAGTTCAATAGCGGTATTGATGACATTTATCATACTTCTTCCGAATACAGCCACTTTGCGTCCGTATCTTACAGCGCAGTTGATTATCTGCTGGACACGGTGGATGTTGGAAGAGAATGTAGCGATGATTATACGTTTTCCTTCGCCCTTCTGGAAAAGCTTGTCGAAGGATTCACCGACTGTTCTTTCGGAGTGGGTATATCCGGGGCGCTCGGCGTTTGTGGAATCAGCCATAAGAGCGAGAACTCCCCGGCTTCCAAGTTCACCGAAACGTGCCAGATCGATGATCTTGCCGTCGATAGGGGAGTAGTCCACCTTGAAGTCGCCTGTATGGACGATAACGCCTGCGGGAGTGTGGATAGCCATACCTACAGAATCGGGGATGGAGTGGTTGACCTTGATGAATTCGACAGCCATGCATCCCATTTTTACGGTCTTCTTTGGTTCAACGATATTGAGGTTGACCTTGCCGTAAAGCCCCTGTTCCTTGAGTTTGCCTTCGATAAGACCGATAGTCAGTCTTGTTGCATAGACAGAAACATTGATCTTCTTGAGCAGGTAAGCCAGACCGCCGATATGGTCTTCGTGACCGTGGGTGATAACGATACCTCTTACCTTTTCGGCATTGCGCTCTACATAGGTAAAATCGGGGATAACGATATCAACGCCGGGCATATCGGCATCAGGGAAAGCAAGACCGCAGTCGAGTATGAACATATCGTTTGAACACTCAAACACGGTCATGTTCTTGCCTATCTCATGAAGGCCGCCAAGAGGGATGATCCTGACGGGAGTTTTCTTGATCTCCTTTGAACGTGCAGGTCTGCCTCTTTTAGCAGGAGCCTTAGGAGTTTCAGGTGCAGCATTTTCTGCGGCAGTCTTTTTCTTTACAGCACGCTGTCTTGTACCTGCGTTTGCGGCAGGAGCCTTCCTGCGTGGCTTCTTTGCATTGGTTTCTTTTTCGTTCACTATATGACCTCACTTTCAGAATATGAAGGCATAGCACTATCTCGATCGGTGCCGCCTGATGAATAAGTATCAGGCTTCGGCTTTTATAATTAATGCATTTACAGACGCTGAACATTATTCACCGGGAGTGAACGAACAGGCGTTATCAGCCGGTCTCCCGTATCATCTGCCGTCAGGAATGTATTTTCAGCCGAAGCTTTCGGACGTAAAGTCCTTATATATTTAATGGCGCTTTTTGCCAATAAAGTCAGAAACGATAATGCCGCAGGGCATAAAAACCCCATGACATAAATATACACAATATCATTATACAAATAATTGCCACGAATGTCAATAGCTGAAAGGTCAGTTTCATACATAATGTATAATTTTATTTGTTTTGTGTCAGTTTTTGTTCATGAGTTATTATTGACCACTCATCATTTTTCATTCCTTTTTTATTTTCTTACTGAGAAAGAGAAGTCCGAAAAGATTTGGAAAAGCCATCATACCGTTGAAAATATCGGATATCGTCCATACACACTCCGGTGAGATGACCGCACCCACAGAAGCTGTTACCGAAAAAACCAAAGGGAAGCAGATCCTGATGTTGTGCCGTGAAAGATAGACAAATGCCGATTCTCCGCAATAGTACCAGCCAATGATTGTGCAGAAAGCGAAGACAGCCATAAGTGCGGCTGTGATATAAGCGGACGAACTGCCTGTGACCGTTGAAAAAGCGGCATAGATATCGTGTTTTCCCGAAGTCAGCACTGTCAGGGCGGTAAGTGTACAGCATACCATTGTGTCGAAGAATACCTCGAACATACTCCACATTCCCTGAGTGTACGGCGAATCGCTTTCTGCTGCGCTGTGAAGTATGGGAGAACTTCCAAGACCGGCTTCGTTTGAAAAGATCCCTCTCCTAATACCTGTTGATATT
>CADBAC010000255.1 GCA_902792495.1 Ruminococcus flavefaciens
TATATTTTTTATATGTCAGACTTAGAATTTTTGTTGCAATGATCGGCAGTATCTGCTAAGTGAGAAGAGGAATATTATGGAACGCAAACATACAAATACCGTATCTTTTACTTATAGTATTACAGCCGGACGAAAAAGCGAATGAGCAAAAAAGTGATCTTCATTGCAACAGTTGCCAAAAAACACATCTGCCAGTTCCACATACCGTATCTGAAATGGTTCAAAGAGCATGGATATGAAACTCATGTATGTGCAGGAAATGATTTTGATGCCGATGATGATACGAGTATCCCTTACTGCGACAGATTTCATGACATATGCTTCAGCCGCTCACCTTTCAGCTTTGATAATATCAGGGCATACAGACAGCTGAAAAAACTGCTTGACGAAAATGATTATGAGCTTATACACTGTCATACTCCCATAGCTTCGGCTATTGCAAGACTGGCAGCGATAAAGGTCCGCAGAAACGGAACAAAGGTGCTGTATACCTCGCATGGGTTCCATTTTTTCAAAGGCGCTCCAAGATCAAGTCTCATTTATTATTTAGCGGAAAAGTTCCTTGTTCCTTTTACGGACGGGATAGTGACAGTTAATGCTGAGGACCATGAGGCGGCAAAAAAGCTTTGCAGAAATAAAAAATGTGATGTTTATTACGTCAACGGCATGGGCGTTGATACCGAAAAGATCAGACATACAGTTGTTGACAAGTATGAACTGAAAAAAAGTCTGGGCATTCAGCCCGAGGCTTTCACGCTTCTTTCGGTATCCGAACAGAATGCAAATAAAAATCTCGGCACCGCTCTCAGAGCGTTTGCCAAGGCTAACGATCCTGTAATGTATTATCTCATATGCGGCATAGGCGATATGCTTGACAGTTACAAAGCGCTTGCAAAGGAACTGGGGATCGCAGACAGGGTTATATTTGCAGGATACCGCTATGACATATATAAAATAGTTCATATCGCCGATCTGTTTCTTTTCCCGTCACTTCGTGAGGGGTTCGGTTTTGCTCCTATTGAAGCAATGTCAGCAGGAGTTCCAATTATCGCTTCGGATATCCGTGGTGTAAGGGAATATGCGGTAAACGGCGAAAATGCCGTTCTGCTTCAGCCTGATGATGTTGACGGATTTGCAGAAGCAATAAAGAAGCTTGAAGCGGATAATGAACTTCGGGAAAAAATGGGAAGAAAAGCTCTTGCCTCCGTTGATGCATTCGACCTGAAAAGGTCACTTCGGTCAATGGAGAAGATATACGGGCATTACATAAGCATCAAGGATGGGGAATGGGTGAAATTATGAACAGCGAGTTTGATAATCTGATACGAAAGTATATTTCTCCGACACTGACAGTATATACGGGCTGGGTAGTTTCAGAGGCGGAAAGACTGGGAATAAAGCATCTCTTCTTTCTTGCAAGGGACGGCTATCAGATGTATCATATCGCAAAGCAGAAATACAGCAGTATCGAATGCTCGTATTTCTACTGTTCACGCTATGCTCTGAGAATGGCGGCATACCGCTTTTTAGACGATTCCGCCTACAATAAGCTGTTCATTCCTGCGTTCAGGCTTACTGCCGCAAATATGCTGAAACGTGCCGATCTTGATAAGGATGAGCGAATGCTTATCTATGATGAGATCGGATTCAGCGGCGATGAGAATGCGGTCATGGGCAGGAAGGAATTCGCCATTTTCTGCGAAAGAGTCAGAAATTCCGTTATTTTCAACGATATCCTCAAATCAAGGTCGGACCTTGCGTATTCCTTTATTGTTGAATATATCAGACAGGAAGGAATGGCTGATCTCGATTCTATCGGGATCGTTGACCTCGGCTGGACGGGTTCGCTTCAGCACACTCTCCGCAGACTTCTTGACAGCATGGGCGTAAAGGCTGAACTTCACGGCTTTTACATGGGTATGCTCACAAGGCCGCCTGAGGTCAGCAGCAATGAGTACCACACATGGCTATTCAGCGAGAAAAATGCCGATATCATCGCATGGTTCTCGCATAATCTTATTGAGTGCATTTGCAGTGCGCCGCACGGTATGACTATCGGTTACACAAAACATGAAGGCAAGGTCGTTCCTGTGATGGCGGACAATGAAAATGATACTTCCGTTGCTGAACGCATAAAGAGTATCACACTCAGTTATGATCTTAAAAATAAAAAAGTTTATGATCCGCAGTACAGGGTCATTGCACTGAATCTTCTTCATAAACTTATGTTTTCGCCCTCTGTTTCTGAAACAGAAACACTGAAGGGATATAATTTTTGTGATGATGTCGGTGAACAGTATCACCGTGGGATAGTCCAGGATATCCGCAATATAGAGCTTGTAAAAGAGATCCTTCCGTTCAAACTGTTCTGCATCGATTCAGCAGATGGACTATACTGGTATTACGGCACACTTGCCGCAAGCAGTGCTCCGTGTAAATCTTTATGGAAATATGGTTATTATCTGACCAGACGTCTGATATCGTTAATTAGACAGGGGTGAATCGTGAATGCCTGTACTATCTGTTATTATGGGTGTATACAATTGTCCGTCGCAAAAAATGCTGGTGCGGGCAATTGATTCTGTACTTGCGCAGACATTTTCAGATTTTGAATTCATAATCTGTGATGACGGCTCTGAAAACGATACTCTTAAATGGCTGAATGAAAAGGCTGCTGAGGATGAACGGATAGTCGTTATCGAAGGCGGCGAGAACAGAGGACTTGCCATCGCTCTGAATATGTGCCTGGAAAGGGCGAAAGGAAGCCTTATAGCAAGGCAGGATGCTGATGATTATTCTGACCACGCAAGATTCCGGATACAGGTGGATTTCCTCAGAGAGCATAAAAATGTCTCATTTGTCGGAACGGACTGCTTTGTCTATGATAAAAACGGTCTCTACGGTGAATGGCACAGACCCGAATTCCCGTCAAAACATGACTTCCTGTTCAATTCTCCGTTCATTCACGGAACAGTGATGTTCCGCCGTGAAGTATTCGACAGATGCGGAGGATATGAGATAATCGGCAGATGTCATAAGTATGAGGACTATGATTTCTTCATGAGGGCCTATGCAGAAGGCTTTCAGGGAGCGAATATAAATAAACTTCTGTATACATTCTATTCGGAGGAAAAGAAAAATTTTGTCTCACGCAGTATGAGGCTGGATGAGTACCGTGTCAGGCGTAAGGGATTTAAACAGCTTGGCTTCGGCATAAATCATATGCATTACACATGGAAGCCGCTGATACTTATGCTGGTGCCGAATAAACTCCTCAACTGGATGAAAGACTACAAGAAAAACAGTCTTATGCATAAACAATCACTATCACTTAAAATGTACAAGATCCTTGTCAACCGAAACAGCTATATCAAGTTCAACTATGAAAGATATGTCAACTCAAACAGGGCAAAGCACAATAAAGCGCCTTTCATATCGTGGGTATATCTTGTAAAGCTGAACTGTGACAGCAGTGTATATGACAGCAGAGAGTATAGCCGATAAACTCTGTGAAAGCGAAGTTGTATCATTCGATGTGTTTGATACACTTATCTTCCGCCCCTTTGCAGTTCCTACCGATCTTTTCTACTGCGTGGGCGAGAAGCTGGATTATCCCGATTTCAGGACGATCCGCATGGAAGCAGAACGATCGGCACGACATAAAAAATGTGAATCCGTTACTTTGAAGGATATCTACGATTTCCTTTCCGAAAGAACAGGCATAGAGTCGGAACTCGGTCAGAAGACCGAAATGGAGACTGAGATGGACCTGTGTACGGCAAATCCCTTTATGAAAAAGGTGTGGAAGATCGTCCAGGAGAGAGGAAAGAGGATAATTCTCACATCCGATATGTACCTTCCGTCGGAATTTGTGGGACAGCTTCTTGAAAGTAAGGGATTTACAGGTTTTGAGAAGGTTTTTATTTCCTGTGAGTGCAGATGCGGAAAGCATGAGGGCTCGATATATGAATATATCAAGAAGAAAATGAAAACTGACAGCATATCTCATATCGGCGATAACTACGGTTCGGATGTGAAAAACGCTCTGAATCACGGTATCAACGCCATTGAATATAAAAATGTAAACTGTTCGGGAAATGTGTTCAGGCCGAAAGATATGTCGCCTGTGATAGGTTCGGCTTACAGCGGTATCGTCAACAGAAGACTTTACCGTGGCGACCTGAATTTCAGTCCCGCTTATGAATACGGTTATAAATACGGCGGACTGCTTATCCTCGGCTTCTGTGAGTATGTTCACAGCATAGCCGCAGAAAAAAAGGCGGATAAGATCCTTTTCTTCTCCCGTGACGGATATATCGTCAAGCAGGTATACGACAAGCTTTATAAAGGCGAAAACACTGTTTACGTCTG
>CADBAC010000256.1 GCA_902792495.1 Ruminococcus flavefaciens
ATGATCGGCGGTAAGGATGCTAAGAACTTCGGTCAGGGCAAGAACTCATGGCTCACAGGAACAGCTGCTTGGAACATGGTAGCTATTTCCCAGTACATCCTCGGTGTACAGCCTGACTTCGACGGCCTGAGAGTTGATCCTTCTATCCCTGCTGCATGGGACGGCTTCACAGCTACAAGAAAGTTCCGTGGCGCAACATACAACATCACAGTCAAGAACCCAGATCACGTAAACAAGGGCGTTAAGACTATGACAGTTGACGGCAAGGCAATTGAAGGCTGCATCGTTCCTGTATGCGAGGGCGGCACTCACGAAGTTGAGATTGTTCTCGGCTGATAATTTGCCAAAAGTTCGGGCGGCTGATATCCGCCCCTGCAATAAATGATAAATCAAGGGCAGACCTTTTTGGTCTGCCCTTTGTTTTGGCGGATGATTAGATTTGTAGGGAACGCAGCCATCTGGTATTCTGCATTACATAAATGTAGGGGCGCACAGTGTGCGCCCGCTTTGTTTCAACTAATTTGTGTATGGGCGCTGCCAACATCGCCACGTTTGCTGCAATTCAATTGTCATGACGGATATTATCCGCCCATTATCAAAACAAAACGAATAATAATATAGCGGCTGAATTCAGAATCACACCTGCAACAGCCATATTCTTTCCGGCTGTTTTATGATAAACTGCCGCTATTCCATGTATTAATCCTACCATTGCACATATCAATGCTATCCAGCTAAGATCATATACTGTAATAAATATATGTGGGATAAGCAGAAAAACTATAGAAACGATACCAAGAATCATTGAAGCTGTCGCATAGCTCTTATTTGCAGGGTCTATCTCATCTGTAACTACAAGTTTATCTTCTTTATTTTTCATATCATTTCGCCTCCTTCAAAAGTATTATAACACATATGTATTCACGATGTCAACATATGTGTTCATAATTTATAAAAAGTTCGTATATCATATTATCATGAGGTGATAATATGTTTATACCAACTCTTGACCCGAAACTTGTGGGAAAGGTCGTGTCTGATTTCCGCAGGCGAAAAGGATTATCTCAGGAAGTCCTCAGCGGACTTGCAGATATCGGGCGCACTCATCTCAGCGCTATTGAGCGTGGTGAGCGTAAGCCTACCCTTGAAACTCTTTACCGCATCGCCTGTGCCCTTGATGTGAATATGAGTGATATGATAATTGAAATGGAATCGCATCTCAATAAAGCCTGACATCCTTTTTATTCAGATTCTCCCCCCTGCGCCACTTGACTTTTAGTGAATATATGGTATAATGATAATAGGAAAATTTCGCTATTTAGCGCAAAATAAGGGTGGTATCTATATGGGCGACAAGATCAAGGTACTCGTGACAAGTGGTGGAGCAAACTGTATATCAGCCTTTTCTGGGGCGGTGTCGATGATAATCAGATAGCCGCTGAATTACTGAAATATATCCCCGATGATTTCTCAGGCAAGCTCCTCGATGTCCCTGTGGGAACAGCTGTGTTCACACATAATAAATACGCTGAACTGAAAAACGCCGAAATAACCTGCCTCGATTACAGCGCCGATATGCTGGAACAGGCTAAGAAAAGATTTGAAAATGACGGCATAACCAATATTTCCGCCATCGAAGGCAGCGTAGAAGCTCTGCCGTTTGAAGATAACACATTCGATATCGTTCTCTGCATGAACGGCTTCCACGTATTTCCCAACAAGAACAGAGCCATTCTCGAAACTCTGAGAGTTCTTAAAAAGGGCGGAAAGCTTATTTCCTGCTTCTATATTGAAGGCCAGTCGAAAAAGACCGATATGCTGGTAAACAACTACCTTGTGAAGAAAGGCTGGTTCACTCCGCCGTTTTACAATCGTATATCCGTTCAGACTACTTTCGGCGAGATCTATGAGATAAAGCATTTCCACGTAAGAGGGTCAATGGTTTATTTTTGTGCCATTAAGAAATAATGTCTGCTTTCACCAAAAGCAAAGCTTAGCTGTCAGCGAAATTCGTTGACGCTCACACTTGCAAACAGTGAGCTTTGATGATATAATATATTAAATCCTTAATTCATACGGATTTAATAGTCAAAAGGAGGCTTCTCTATGTCAAAAGCTCATTCAACGTATTCTCAGACGGAAAAACTCAGACTTCTGGTTACGACAGGTTTATTTGCTGCTCTCATATATGTGTTCACCGCTTATCTGCACATCCCATCAGGTGCAGGCTACACTCACGCAGGAGACGGACTTATCTACCTTGCGGCTTGTATACTCCCCACGCCATATGCGGCAGCAGCAGGCGCTATCGGAGGCGCTCTGGCGGACGGACTTTCCGGCTACGCTATGTGGATGCCTGCGACCATAGTCATAAAAGCGGTAACAGCTATGTTCTTTACACGCAAAAGCAGCAGGATACTCACTCTGAGGAATATTTTCGGGATCGTGCCTTCACTTATCGTGTGCATTGCAGGTTACGCCCTGTACGAAGGAGTAGTCCTTACAAAGGGACTTTCCACAGCGGCAATACTGGCTGCACTGGAGCAGATACCTTCCTACTGTGTGCAGGTACTGGCAAGTTCGGTGCTGTTCGTGATAACAGCCGCAGCTATCGACAAGACCGATATAAAGAAGAAATTCAGATACTGATATATTTAAGGGATGTCCATTGGGCATCCCTTAAATATATCATCATAACAGACTCGGGCGGACGAGGGCGTCCGCCCCTACATAAGCCAATGGAAAATAGCCGATTTACAGGGGCGCTTTCCGAGCGCCCTCTTTGCTGATCGTACATCTGATGTGGAACGCCGGGGGCGGCGTTCCCTACAAATCGAATCATCCACCAAAACAAAGGGCAGACCAAAAAGGTCTGCCCTTACAGCTTGTCAAAAAAGCTTGTGTATTTCTGAAATATGCGGGCGAGCGGAACTCGCCCCTACATAAACAACGAAAAATAGCCGATTTGTAGGGGCGCTTTCCGAGCGCCCTTGATATAATCGATCTCAAACAACAACTTTTTTCGGCAGGCAAAGGGCGCACACTGTGCGCCCCTACATATTTCATTTACATATGAAAAATGCGCACATTAAATGTGCGCATTTTTATCAGTCTTTTCTGAAGAGCTCTCTCAGTACCAGACCTGCGCCTGCTGCTGTGAGACCGAACATAATAATGAATACGTATCCGTTTGTGGTTCTCCAGTGGATGTTTGTCGTCATAAGCACTGAAAGCAGAACGAATATAATACCGATAGCAAGAACTATCCAGCCGTATATTCTCTTTCTCATGAAGAAGAGCATACCGATACCGATTATTATCGGCAGCATTATCATACCGTTGGATATGCCGAAGTTACCGATGTGATAGAAGTATCCGCCCATTCCCCAAGTGCTTGATACGTTGATATTCTGGAATATCATGAACAGACCGACTGCCAGCATTATCAGTCCGAGGAAGAATTTGAAGAGTCTTGCTCCTGCGTCCTCCTTGGTGTCACGGTTGTTCATAAGTTCCTGGTACATACTGTCCAGATCTTTCTTTTTTCCCATAATCTCTACCTCCTATATCATTATGCAATGCCATCATCCGCATTGCATATATATTATACTTTAAAGTAACGAAAAAGTCAATAGCGGAGCTGATAATTCAGCAATTTGTATTTTTTCAAAATCATGATTTGTACACCGTACACAAATCGCAGACTATTGTCCATCGTTCAAGGACATTTTATCTGATGCCCCAGATATTTTCTGCATAGTCAGCGATAGTTCTGTCTGAACTGAACTTGCCTGCATTGCACATATTCAGCCACTGCTTTCTTGCAAATGCAAGGCGGTCGGACTTGTAATCGCCGAGACAGCGAAGTTTAGTCTCAACGTAGTCCCTGATATCTCCGAGGAGATAATAGTGATCGGGAGTATGCCAGCTTGCGCCGTCGAGAAGGGCAGTGTAAAGTTCACGGAAATCGCCGCTTCCGCCGTCCGAGACAGTACCGTCAATGAGAGAAGATACCACACGCTTTATCATCGGGTCAGAAGCAAATACGGCTCTGCTGTCGTATTCGGGAACTATCTTTTCCAGTTCCTCCACCTTTGCGCCGAAGATATAGTTGTTCTCCTCGCCTGCTTCCTGAACTATCTCGATATTCGCACCATCGAAAGTTCCGAGAGTAACAGCGCCGTTGAGCATAAGCTTCATGTTGCCTGTGCCGCTTGCTTCGGTGCCTGCGGTAGATATCTGCTCGGACACATCAGCGGCCGCCACAAGCTTTTCTGCGTAGCTTACGTTGTAATTCTGCACGAACACAACATTGAGGATATCCTTAGTCTCCTCGTCGGAAGATACTATCCCTGCCACCTCGTTGATGAACTTGATAATAGCCTTTGCACGGCGGTATCCGGGAGCAGACTTAGCACCGAATATGAATGTTGTAGGAGTGAAGTCCTTAATTGTACCATCCTTGATTCCGTAGTATATCCAGAGAATAGAAAAAGCGTTGAGAAGCTGTCTCTTGTACTCATGGAGACGCTTTATCTGTATATCAAAAACGTGGCAGTCGTCAACAGCTATGCCGTCATGCGCTTTTATGAAGTCGGCAAGCTGAGTTTTCTTAGCCTGCTTTATATCCATGAACCTGTGGAGCACTGAGTCATCGTCCGCATATTTAGTCAGTTCCTTCAGCCTGTCAAGGTC
>CADBAC010000257.1 GCA_902792495.1 Ruminococcus flavefaciens
TCCGGAGAAGCGGCAATTATATCAAACGTTGTAAATGATCTCTGAGTAAGCGGGGATAGGCCACTGTGAAGCAGGCATATTAAGTTCGATCTCGTCTGCGATACTTCTCATGATGTCCATTTCAGCCAGTACTCTGTCGTGGAAGAACTCTGACTGCTTCTGAATGCCCTCGACTTTGTTTGCCTCGTTTATGCGCTGATCCAGTCTTTCGATGGAGTCGTAGAACTTCTCGGCAAGATCGCTAAGCTTGCCTGCGATCTTCTCCTCGGTAACAGAACTGATACCGATCTGCTTCTTTGTAGCGATAGATGTGCAGAGAGTCTGAACATAACCGAGAGTTGCAGGGAGAAGCTGTTTGCGAGCCATTTCCACCATAGTTCTTGCCTCGATGCGTACTGTCTTGGAGTACTTTTCGAGGTGTATCTCAGTTCTTGCGGTCAGTTCGTTCTGGTTGTAGATACCGAACTTGCGGAAGATGCGCATATTCTTCTCGTCGGTGTAGTGAGGCATACAGTCAACAGTTGAAGCGTAGTTCGGCAGACCTCTTCTCTCGGCTTCCTTGACCCACTCGGGAGAGTAGCCGTCGCCGTTGAAGATGATGCGTCTGTGTTCTTTGAGAACGCTCTTGAGAAGCTTCTTGACTTCCTGTTCAAAGCCTTCGCTGTCCTTATGAGGCTCAAGGATCTCAGTGAACTGATCCAGTTCTTCTGATACTATAGTATTGAGCAGAACGTTGGGGCAGGCGATATTATCTGAAGAACCCACCATTCTGAATTCAAAGCGGTTGCCTGTGAAAGCGAATGGTGAAGTTCTGTTTCTGTCAGTTGAATCCTTGGGGAATGAAGGGAGAGCGTCAACACCGATCTCGAAAGCCTGAGCCTCGGTTTTGTAGACCTCGTCATTCTCGATAGCCTGAAGCACCGCATCGAGCTCTTCACCGAGGAACATTGAAACTATAGCAGGAGGAGCTTCATCTGCACCGAGACGGTGATCGTTGCCTGCGGAAGCGGCGGAAAGTCTCATAAGATCGGCATACTCGTCAACGCCCTTGATAAGAGCGCAGAGGATAGTGAGGAACTGGAGGTTCTCCATAGGAGTATCGCCGGGATCGAGAAGATTCTGACCGTCGTTGGTGGACATTGACCAGTTGTTGTGCTTACCTGAGCCGTTAACGCCTTCAAAAGGCTTTTCGTGGAGAAGACATACCAAACCGTGACGGAGAGCGACTTTCTCCATAACTTCCATAGCAAGCTCATTCTGATCTGTACCCAGATTTGATGTAGTAAAGATAGGTGCCATTTCGTGCTGTGCAGGAGCAACTTCGTTGTGCTTGGTCTTTGAGTAGATGCCCAGCTTCCACAGTTCGGTATCCAGTTCTTCCATGTAAGCTGCTATTCTCGGACGGAGATTAGCGAAATACTGATCGTCCAGTTCCTGACCCTTAGGAGGCTTTGCACCGAAAAGTGTCCTGCCCGTGAGGATAAGGTCTTCACGCTGATCGTACATTTTCTTGTCGATGAGGAAGTATTCCTGTTCAGCACCCACAGTAGAAGTTACCTGAGTAACTCTGTCGTTGCCGAAAAGCTTGAGGAAGCGTACAGCGGTCTTGCTGAGAGCCTGCATAGAGCGGAGGAGAGGAGTCTTCTTGTCGAGGACTTCTCCTGTGTATGAAACGAAAACAGTGGGGATATAGAGACTGCCTTCCTTAACGAAGCAGTAGGAAGTAGGATCCCATGCAGTGTAACCTCTTGCGGAACTTGTCTGTCTGAGACCGCCCGATGGGAAGGAGGAAGCGTCAGGTTCGCCCTTGACGAGGGCTTTTCCCGAGAATTCCATCATAGCCATGCCGTTTGAAGCAGGTGTTATGAAACTGTCGTGCTTTTCAGCAGTTGAACCTGTCATAGGCTGGAACCAGTGAGTGTAGTGAGTAGCGCCCTTTTCGATAGCCCATTCCTTGATGGCATTGGCCAGAACATCGGCAGTGGTCATATCAAGGGGCTCATTGTAGCGGACAGTTTTCTTGAATGTCTTGTAAACGTTTTTGGGAAGTCTTGTTTTCATGACTTCTTCATTGAAAACGTTGCAGGCAAAGATCTCAGGAATATTAACAGACATAGAATTTCCTCCTAATCAAGACAAGTGATCATCTTTCTAATTTCCTAACATTATACCACAATATATGGCGTTTGTCAATTTGTTATGGCTATAAAACATATGTTTTACACGATGATACAAAAACTATTGATGAGGCGGAATTTTTAGGTGTAAAATGACAAAAGCGCTATTTGTCCAGAGGAAAAGTGACCTCCCAGTTGCCTTCCATATAAGGCGGAGAGGAAACGAATTCGCCGTAAAGTCTGCTGTCAGCAAGATCATCGGGCGACACATCGAAAATGCATTCAGTATAGTCGCCGAAGAACACACCCTTGCCATGATCGGTCTGTCCGCTGCTGCCGATGAGACTGATAAAACCGTGATTATCGGTCCTATGCCTGTTTTCGGATATCATCTGAACATGAAGCTTACCGCCTACCAGACCATATCCCGTGATCGCAACACCTTCTGACGGATAGAAAAGGGGAGGGTCAGACGGCCTTATGCACTTTGTATTTTGAGCTTCTTCGCCATCCATCTCAGCCCAGCCGTTCATATTTTCGGGGAAGAAAGTGTCTGTAGCTTCGGGGATATTGCTGAGATCGATCTCGTCGATAAATCCTTCGGTCTTTTTCTTATGAGAGAGGATACAGCCAACGGAAAAAGTCATTTTGCCGCCGCTGATATCCTTGCCGTCCATTCTTGCGGTATGGACCACAAAATAGGCCGTTTTTGTTTCGGGATCGTATTTGTTGAAACTGCAATGACCGTACTGATCGTAGGGGAGATGAATGTCGTAGCTGTCATAGAGATCCACAGTTTCGTCAAGTCTGTCCTCCTCCAGATCCTGCATCGAGAGGAAAACACTTGCCTCGTTTCCGTTAATATCGGCAGAGATAACTTCCATGCGGATGCCCTGATCTACGCAGGATTCCTCTATGGGCTTGAAAGTCTGAGCCACCGAAGGAGCGATCATATACAGCGCATTATAGGCATTTTCCGAGCCTGCCGCAACTCCGAGAGGCAGAGGAGCAGCGATACAAATCATAGCAGCCGCAGCGATGGCAAATGGCTTGAAGCTGTGTTTTTTTATTTTAACAGTCCTGTGTGCTTCATCTATGTATTTGTCATTTATATTACCAATAGCGTCTATAAGCTGTTCTGAATTCATAAGAGTTCCTCCTTGTCCAGTGCTTTGATAAGCTTTTTGCGAGTGCGGAAAAGCATTGTCCTGACCTTTCCTTCTGTGAATGAAAAACGTTTGGCGATGTCGGAAATGCTGTCGAAGTACCAGTATCTGCACACGAATACCTGTCTTTCCGCAGGCTTGAGAGTGTCGAGAAATCGGTCTATGCATTCCA
>CADBAC010000258.1 GCA_902792495.1 Ruminococcus flavefaciens
ATGCTTTTTTCCGTGTATCTTCCCAGTCACGGCATAGTATATGCGCATACTTTCGGGCATCCTCGGTCCGTCCGCTTTCAAATGCTTCACTTACCTGCTTTGCCTCTGCCGTGAGCAATGCCTTTTTCCTGTCAGCCCATATTCCCGAAAAAATGCTGACTCCCACCAGAAGCAGGATTATCCCGACGCTTATCCTTACTCTTGTCATATCACACCTTCATTTTCCCGGTAAAAGGCTTATCACCGTTCTTCCATGCAATATAGCACTTTCCCGAATCGTCCACTGCCATCATCAGCACATCCTCCATTCCTCTGCTGATACTTCTCAGGAACTTTTCAACATCTCTGTGCCCAATGTTGAAAACTTCACCGCTGTGTTCCAGAAGCTTACCGTCCGAAACGATAAGCATGGGCGGGTCGGAACATTCAGCGCTGATGCACATATCTTCCCTTGTGGGATTCTCCATCCCCTGCTTTTTCATCACGGAAAAACTGCCTGTAGTCTCCACCATAGCAAACTGAACTTCGCTGAGGTCGAATATCCCGCATCCTCTTACCGCCGTCATAAGGTCGTCCACTGAAAGTCTGAGTTCGCTGAGAGTATGGACATCCACCACTCCGTCCTTGATTATCACTTTCGGGCTTCCCGAGACTATCTTTCTCAGCCACGGTAATTTCAGAATCAGCCACGACATTATGACCTCGAAGCAGACAAGTGCGAGAATGGGCGTAATTCCGATGATAACGGGGATATTCACATCCTCGATAGGCAGAGTGGCGATATTCGATACCAGTATGGTTATGACAAGTTCAGATGGCTGTAATTCCCCAAGCTGACGCTTGCCCATAAGTCTTACGGCAAAAATGACAAGCAGATAAAGTATAAGCGAGCGTAAAAGTATTATTCCCAATTTCATGCCTCCCTGACGGTCTATAAAAGAATTATGCCACGGATCTTCTGAAATATACGGAAAAGACCTCCGCACCCACAAAGGGATGCAGAGGCCTTTTTAGAGAGATAGTATGTCAATGGAGTATCTGAAAAGCTTTCCCGTAAGCGGCAGGAAGTTTTTCACATACCCACTTATTCAAACCTGCTGTTGTATTCGTTGTACGCTTTGACGATCAGTTCGGCGCAGAGTTCATCACCGAGAACAGCGCTGTTAAGGCAGAGAGCGTACTGATCCTTATCCTGCCATGCACCGCCTGTATTGACATTATAGAAAGTCTCACGGCGCTTGTCAGCCTTTTTCATAACGGACTCAGCTTTATTCTCAGGGATATGATAATCATTTATAGCACGTTCGATACGTGACTTTGTATCCGCATAGATGTAAACGCTGAAACATCCCTTTTCCTCGAGGATGTAGTTTCCGCATCTGCCTACGAGGACAAAGCTTTTCTCCTTGTCTGCGATCTCATTTATTATTCTGCTTTCCATAAGGAACACCTTGTCGGAAAGCGGAAGATTATCCTCCATAGTCCTTGCAGGATTAGCTGAGAGGAGGAGAGAATACAGAAAGCTTGTCGGAACGTTTTCCTCCGCAGTTTCGAGGTATTCGGCCGACATACCGCACCTCTGAGCCGTCATTTCAAGGATCTGTCTGTTGTAGTAGTTTACGCCGAGTTTCTCTGCGGTAAGCTTTCCGATGGCACTTCCTCCGCTGCCGTATTGTCTTTCAATAGTAATTATAGTTTTTTTCATCGGAATTACCCCCAAAGTTTAGATTTTTGAATTTACAGATTATTACTGAAATATTATTCCACATATATAATTATACCACATTTTGCACATAATTCAAGCGAATTAATAATGTGCATTGTCAATTTTGCGAAAGTTCTATGTTTTCAACAATTATTCCTTTTTTTATTTGTGCAGCTTATCCATAGTTTGCCGCAAAAATACAGAAAAATCATCTTAAAACAGCCTTTTTTGTAGCATTTTCCGGTTTTTTACAGAGCTTTTCAGATTTGCATTTTAAAATAATTAGTGATATAATAGCTATATCTTGTAAGTTTCATAAAAGGAGGCAACTTATGAAATTCAGAAATATAATAACAAGTGTATTAGCAATAGCTACGATAGCAGCAGGTTCTCTTCAGTTTCCTGCTTCACTCACAACTCATGCAGCAGCTGACGGCGGATTCTCAGAAGCACAGATAGAAGCATCCCCCATCAAGCCTACTCTTTCGGTAAGCAAGATCGATGTAAAATCAGCTGACGCTCCCTCGTCCGTTCAGACAGTAAATATAACCATCAATGGTGCAGACAAAAACTACAGTTCTACAGGATTCCATGTGTATTTCGACGAACGCCTTACCCTCGTTCCCAATCAGTGGGGCGGTGCCGCTACAAAGGGCGCAGGTGTTACTATGCTCAGTTCTGAGTCATACTCAAAGGGCAACTGCTTATTCCTCACTACCGCAGGCAGCAGAAATCTCGGACGTGACGGTGTAATGTGGTCCTTCGATGTGAAGCTTCCGGCCGACGCTAAGGACGGAGATATCTATCCCATAAAGCTGGCCTACGAAAAAGGCAGTATCACCGAGGACGTTTTCATCAACGCTCCTTCCGAAAAAGACAGCCGCCTGATGCAGGCCTGGATATTCACCAAAGGTATGCAGGACGGCTATATCAAAGTAGGCGATTCACTTGCAGGTGACGCAAACTGCGACGGTATAGTTGACCTTTCCGATGCCGTACTTATCATGCAGTGCGTTTCAAACCCTGCCAGATTCAATATCACAGGCAGCGACAGCGGACACATAACCAGCGAGGGATGCAAAAACGGCGACGTCGCCAACGTGGGCGACGGCATAACTTCTAAAGATGCACTTGCAATACAGAAGTTCATGCTCAGACTCATCCCATCACTCCCGGAAAATTAACAGCATCGCAAAAGCGGACAGCGGTTAAGACAGATACTTATATAGAAGTTTTGCCCCTGAGTGTTACAAAGCACTCAGGGGCATTGTGCATATTTATGTTGCTAAGCTAAATCAGAATTTATCATAGTATGATTTCGGCTTTATGATCTTGATTATATGTCCGAATGTTTATTTTAACTGGGCGCGGGGCGCGAATGCGAGAGGGACAACCCAAGAAAGAGGGGAGGCGCTCCTTCGTCGCTTATCTCCCCTCTCTCTTAGGTTTTCCCTCTCGCGCTCTCCTTTTCCTGACTCTCTCCTCTCTGTTTGGTTCCGCATACGCTTTTGGTTCGCGGAGCATAGGGGGTCAAGGGATCAGGAAAGCGGGGGCGCACGTTTGCCTATGGCAAACTGCGCAGTTTCGCTTGCGAAACGTGCGCGGGCGGCGAAAACCTAAGGGGATAGGGGGATGCGAGCTTGCGAGTTTCCCCCTGTCCCCTTGGGTTGTCACCCCCGTTTCGTGGGGAGGAATTGCATAGGGGTTTGATTGGAGTAAATTGGGAGAAGT
>CADBAC010000259.1 GCA_902792495.1 Ruminococcus flavefaciens
GGATACTCGGACAAAAAGCACTCCGGGATAAAGTGATAATCTACCTTGAAAGCCTACCGAGAAGAAAAGACGGCAGCGTAAAAATACCGTTTAATAAGACCGCTCTCGCCGAGTTTATGGGTGTAAACCGCAGTGCGCTTTCCCGTGAGATGGGCAGAATGGAGGACGAGGGGCTGCTGAAAGCAGTAGATGACGGATATATATTGAAGCTGTGATTTCTTATTGTTATTTCAAAAATCCGTTTATGATCTGCTCCTCGGCTTCCTGCTCAGTCAGTCCGAGTGTCATCAGTTTGATGAGCTGTTCGCCTGCAATCTTACCGATAGCTGCTTCATGAACAAGCTGTGCATCAACGCTGTTTGCTTCAAGCGAGGGAACAGCAAGTATCCGTCCGTTGTCCATGATGATCGAATCACATTCGGTATGACCGCTGCAATCCGCATTGCCGAGGATACAAAGATCGAGCTTCTGATAGCTGTCATCTCTCGCAACAGAGCGGGAAACTACATCGGCACTTGAACCTTCCTCATTCAGCATGACCTTATACACGCTTAC
This sequence comes from Ruminococcus flavefaciens, assembly GCA_902792495.1. Classification (GTDB taxonomy): domain Bacteria; phylum Bacillota; class Clostridia; order Oscillospirales; family Ruminococcaceae; genus Ruminococcus; species Ruminococcus flavefaciens_Z. The sequence continues at coordinate 556 of CADBAC010000259.1, forward strand.
GGCATTCTGCTGTCCGTGTGTCATAAGCCTTTCACGAACGATCAGCTTTGCATTCCGTTTCAGTTCGGCAAGCGTGGTGCGATGCGTAGAGTCAACACCCTTGATCTGCACCATCTCCATTTCCATCGTGCTGCCCTCACTCATATAGACCTCTGTTACAGGATTGAGAATACGCTTTCCGCTGCCGTCACCTGAGCCATAATGCTTTTCTACATAACGTATCTTTGAATTTTTCCCGATATAGAAACGATGAATACCGTCATGCTCGCTGTCCTGCGTACCGCAGTTATCAATACCACAGCCCGCAACGATCAGAACATCACAGTTATCGCCAATGTAGAAATCATTGTAAACAGTTTCCTGCAATCCGCTTTCGCTCAATACAACAGGGATATGAACGCTTTCGTTCACAGTACCGTCCTTGATGTGAATATCAATTCCGCTGCCCTCTGTTTTAGTTAGAATATTTATATTAGCTGTTGTATTTCTGCTGACAGACTTTCCGTTTGAACGGAGATTGTATGCTCCCTCCGGCACCTCGTGCAGATCGGCAACCTCTTTCAGAAGCTGTAACTGTACATTGCTCAGTTCAGACATCACAGTTTCCTCCTTCCTCTACTTTCGGGCAAACACCCTTTACATGATCGCTGCCGATGATCTCCGGAAGAATCTCGTCCTTTGTGCCGTATTTTGAGACTTTACCGTCAGCCAGCACGATGATCTCATCGGCAATACTCAGGATTCGCTCCTGGTGCGAAATAACGATAACAGATCTTTGTATGTTTCCGGTCCGCATTTTTTCAAAAATGCGAATAAGGTTTTTGAAGCTCCAGAGGTCAATTCCGGCTTCGGGTTCATCGAATACGGCGAGCTTTACATTTCTTGCAAGAACTGATGCGATCTCGATCCGTTTCAGCTCACCGCCGGAAAGAGAAGCATTGACTTCACGGTTGATATAATCCTTTGCACACAGTCCGACCTCGGAGAGATAATCGCACGCTTCGGAAACCGAAATTGTCTTTCCTGCGGCTATTCTCAGCAGATCAAGTACAGTTATCCCCTTGAAGCGGACAGGCTGCTGAAATGCGAAGCCGATGCCAAGCCTTGCCTTTTCAGTAATGCTCTTATTGGTAATATCCTCACCGTCAAGAAGCATATGACCACCTGTTGGCTGCTCGATGCCTGCGATCAGTTTTGCAAGCGTGGACTTTCCTCCGCCGTTCGGACCGGTTATCACAACAAATCTGTTATCGGGGATAGTAAGACTGATGTCCCTGATGATCTCCTTATAGCTTCCGTTACTGTCAGCACCGAAGCTGATATTTTTAAGTTCCAGCATTGTTATCGCCTCCTGTTGTATATATCATACCACATTAGTAGATGTTTGTCTGTTGCCACAGCAACAACTATTATGTTTTCCGGATTATTTAAGGCTGCCGATCGTTTTGACCGACAGCCTTTGTATTTAGTCTATAAGTCCTTTTACAAGCTCAGGGATAAGAGCAATATCTTCGGCTTCGGGATTCCAAAGCGACTTCACGCTTTCATCTATCACATCAAAGCCTGCGTTTTTTAGCCTTTCCTTTACTTGTTTTCTCATTTATTCACCTCATTCCAAAGTCAACAGCAGAGCCATTTTGAAATCGCTTACCGCAGTTACAGAATGTCTGCCGTTCTTCGCAAAGCGGAAATTCTCTCCTGCCTTGATCTTATGCTCCTTACCCTCATAACCGATGATACCCTCTCCTTCAAGTGCGAAGATCAGAGCATCTCCGGGGGCGGCGTGTTCCGCAAGACCTGTTCCTGCCGAAAAACTCATCAGCACAAACTTCATTTTGTCATTGTGAGCTATGTCCATATTGACGATCTTGTCCTGCTGAACAGGCAGCAGTTCTTTCAATGTGAATACCTCACCGGGTTTGATAATATTGTTCATAACAGTCTCCTTTCCAAAGCTAAGCTCCGTGTAGATCGTACCGCTTTTGGTTTTGATACCCACAGGCACATCAAGCGGTGTAATGATCGCCTGTCCCGAAACAAGTGTCCATGACCTGTTGTCATTCGTGTAAACCTCCGCCGTTCCATCGGCTATCAGGAGAAGCTTATGGTATTCATAGCTTTCGGCACTTATATCCGTAGCCTCGGCAAGAGAAAAATAGTAGATACCGAGCGACGGCGTATTTAGTACCTGCTTAGATACAGTACAACCCTTGACAGCCGGATTTTCGTGAGCAATTGAATAGGTTTTCCCAATTACTTCCTTCATAAGCATCACCTCTTGCTTATATTGTATCAGAAAAACGATTATAAATCTGTTGCCACAGCAACAATTATTTAAGGCAGCATCGCACACATACTGTTCGATACTGCCTTGCTTTTGTATTATATAGGGGTTGGAATCAGAAATTATTAGGTAGAATTGTCCGATTTATTATATAGGTAATTATCTGAGCAGTTTATGACTTAACTTCTCTCATTAATTCCACCCCGTCCTTGAACCCGACCTTGTACGCAGCTCTCATCTCTGCGGCGGCGGTATCGCTCACGCAGTCAAGGATTTTGTGGAATACATCAATCTGCTCCTCGCTCAGAGAGTTTTCAAAGGGGATACAGAGCTTGTTGAAATCGTCCGAAAACTCATCGGAGTGAATATCGCCCTGCCGATAGTTGTACAAAGCATCAATCATTTGTGTTAGTCCTTTCGGTTTTATTGTAAAACCAACCGTCCAAACTTTACCAAATAATCGTTGTTAAGGTGTTGCTTACGGCACGCCACTTTGTAATTCAATATCTGACGTTTATGCAATGCAGATGTTTCTTCAGTACGAGCAGCTTGAAAGCAGACAACTGCATATATTTGATAA
>CADBAC010000260.1 GCA_902792495.1 Ruminococcus flavefaciens
TCGTCCAGCATAGCGGAAACGGGAGGCATAGCGGCTACGTTCTTTTCGAGGATGTCGATGACCTTTTCATCAGCGAAAGGCAGAAGCTGTACAAGGAAGCCGCCTGCCGCCTTAACGGTCAGGTCGGGATTCACCAGTACGCCCAGACTGCAAACTGTAGGTATCTGTTCGCTTGTGGCGTAATAGTTTGCGATATCCTCGGCGATCTCGCCTGAAACAAGTGGGATGACTCCCACGTAAGGCTCTTTCAGTCCCATATCCTTTACGACTGAGAGAGTGCCGTCAGTACCCACAGCGCCGCCTACGTCCAGTTTGCCCTGAGCGTTGAGAGGTATCTCCACAACGGGATTTACCACACAGCTCTTGACGTTGCCCCAGTTATCGGCAACAGCGGTAAGCTGACCCGCAGGGCCGCCGCCGTCCACACGGAGAGTGATGGTGTCGTTCTCGCCTTTGAGCATATAGCCCATAAGTGAAGCGGCGATAGTAAGTCTTCCCAGACCTGCTGTGATAACGGCCGAGGTCTTGTGGATGCGTTCTATTTCGGATACGATATCCTTAGCGTCCAGGACTTCCGCAAAAGCAGAACCGTCCGCTGAAATTGCTCTGTATAATTTACCCAATTTATCTCATCCTTTCTTTTAATTCGGAATTTTCTTTTAATTCGGAATTCGGAAAGCGGAATTCGGAATTATATGTGTCAGCTTCGCTGACAGATTTAAAATTATATAATTACTATTTCAATTTGTCCACGTCAGGGGACACCATAATTCCGAATTCCTAATTCCGCATTCCGAATTATCGAAGCGTTTGTCCGTTGTCGATGCACCTTGCCACGTAGACAATGCGCTGTGTAGTTTCTGTCGGAGGCTCAAAAGTGTCGTCGCCGTACTTGGCGATGGCCTCAAATCCTGCATTTTTCAGCAGCTTTTCGATATTCTCCTCGCTGTAAGCCTTTTCCGAGAAGCTGTCATTGGTACGGGAGTAAAGCCCGTTTTCCTCACGCTCGAAGAATTCCAGATTCATCTTCACCTCGTCGGTGTCGGGGACGAGTGTGTTCTCCCACACGCAGTAGACGTTGTCGGTCTCATAGGTGAAAGTGTTGTTTGCGAGGATGCTGCGGTGCTTGTAGAGAGTGTTCACATCGAAGATGAAAAGTCCCTCCTGTTCGGAGAAAAACGCTACATTCTCAAATACCTTCCTCACATCGTCAAGGGACGCAAGGTGATTGATGCTGTCAAGGGCGCATATGGTAATGTCGATAGTGCCGTACATTTCAAAATGGCGCATATCCTGACAAAGATACTGAATATTCAGTCCGCTGTCGAATTTCTTCTCGATAGCCATACCAAGCATTTCGTCGGAGAGGTCAACTCCGATAACATCGTAGCCAAGCCCTGCCATGACCTCGGAGATACTTCCCGTACCGCAGGCGAGGTCAAGGAGGATATTCTCCTTTGTCTGCTTGAATTTCTTTATTATCTCGTGGAAATATTCCCCACGCTTCTTATAGTCGATATTTGCCGTCAGCTCATCGTAATATCGGGCAAAAACGCTGTATCCGCTCATTTTATCATCTCCTAAAAGCGACAGGCTATTATTTTTCCGCTGTCTCCCTTTACTATAAGGAAAGGCGGATTGTCGAATATGGTGTCTGCGTGACTTCCGTCCTCCAGTATTCCCGATGGCAGACATGGCCTTATCCACCACACATCATATTCCTCATAATACTGAGTGATGTAGGTGGGATTTATTCTCTCGGTAATAGCAAGCATTTCACCGTTGCGCTCGATATGGTCGGCTTCAACTCTGTCTATGAAGTCCTGCCCCAGCACCGCAATGAAAACTTCCTTTGCCTTTGCGATAAGGTCAGCCTCATCAGCTACAGCACCGAGAGTATCATTCGGCACCTTCGATACCTGGTCCACCAGAAAACATATCTCGTTATCGTAGTTGATGTAGTTCGTACCGTCGAAAATGTTGTATTTTTCATCGTAGTAGTTCTGTTCAACAAAAGCGACAGCATTGAAAGTTTCCTCGTCCACTTCGACTTTGCGGTCGATGGTCTGATGTATAGGTGACGATGTTTCGGCAGTAGTTTCGGGAACAGCCGTTGTTTCTGCGGACGTAGTTGCAGTTTCAGCTGTTGTGGTCGCCTTAGTCGTCGTTGCAGAAGTGGCAGTCTCCACGGTTGTTGTTGAAGTTGTTTCGGAAGTCTGCATTGCAGTGGTCACTGTCTCCGATATAACGGAAGAAGCACTTGTATCTCCGCATGAAACAAGCCCGCATAATAAAAGCGCTGCTGCGGCGATAATAACATATTTCTTCATAAACACCACCTAAAGCAAAGGGCGGAAAACTCCGCCCTTCTGAAATTGAGAATGCAGGATTGAGAATTGAGAATTATTCGACATATCCGCAAAAAACATTCTCAATTCTCCATTTTCAATTCTCAATTAGTATACTTACTGATTGTCCTTGCCCTTGCAGCACTTCTTGTACTTCTTGCCGCTTCCGCATGGGCATGGATCGTTGTCGCCGATCTTCTTCACACGTACAGGCTCGCCGTCAAAGCTTCCGTCGCCTGCGCCTGCGTTAGGAGCATCAGGCTTAGCCACCTGTTCACGCTCAGGAGCTTCATTCTTCTGGAGCTTAACAGTGAGGAGCATACGAACGGTGTCTTCCTTGATGGAATCTACCATAGCGTCGAACATCTCGAAGCCTTCGTAACGGTACTCGACAACAGGGTTCTTCTGACCGTATGAACGGAGACCGATACCCTTCTTGAGTTCTTCCATATCGTCGATATGAGCCATCCACTTTGTATCAACGACCTTGAGGAGGATAACTCTTTCGAGTTCACGCATAACCTCTGAGCCGTATTCTTCTTCCTTGGCCTGATAGATCTCTCCTGCCTTTTCGCTGAGAGCGGATGTGATATCTTCCTTGGATACGGATGAGATATCGTCCTCGTCGAAGTCCAGATCCTCAGGACCTGGGAGCCAGCCGAGGAAGTATTCCTTCAGGCCGACATTCGTCGTCGATGAGGTAAGCGTTTACCTTGTCTGTGATGAGGTCTTCCATCATGCTGAGGATCTTCTCATGGATATCTTCACCGTCGAGAACCTGGGCACGCTCGCTGTAGATGATCTCACGCTGTGTATTCATAACGTCGTCGTAGTTGAGGACGTTCTTTCTTATGCTGAAGTTGTGACCCTCGACCTTCTTCTGTGAAGATTCGATGATCTTTGTGAGCATTTTGCTCTCGATAGGCATACCCTCGTCAACGTTGAGAGTCTTCATCATATTCTCAAGACGGTCGCCTGCGAAGATACGCATAAGGTCATCCTCAACAGAGAGGAAGAAGCAGCTTTCGCCCTCGTCGCCCTGACGTCCTGAACGTCCACGGAGCTGGTTGTCGATACGTCTTGATTCGTGACGCTCTGTACCGAGGATGTAGAGACCGCCTGCCTCCTTGACAGCAACAGCCTTTTCCTTTACCTCTGCGTTGAACTTATCGTAAAGTTCACGGTAAAGCTTTCTTGCAGCGAGGATCTCCTCGTTGTCTGTATCAGCGAAGCCGATAGCCTCGGAGATTATCTCCTCGGGGATCTCACGCTTTCTCAGTTCTGCTCTTGCGAGGAATTCAGCGTTACCGCCCAGCATGATATCGGTACCACGTCCTGCCATGTTGGTAGCGATGGTAACAGCGCCGTACTTACCTGCCTGAGCAACGATCTCAGCTTCCTTAGCGTGCTGCTTGGCGTTGAGGACTTCGTGCTTGATGCCTTTTCTCTTCAGCATAGCGGAGAGGAGCTCAGACTTCTCGATGGAAACTGTACCAACGAGGATAGGCTGTCCTTTATCGTGACACTCGATGATCTTGTCGATGATAGCTGCATATTTGCCCTTTTCTGTGCTGTATACCTGATCGTTGTGGTCGATACGGATAACAGGCTTATTTGTAGGAATGGAGATAACGTCCAGTTTGTAGATCTCCTTGAACTCGTCTTCCTCTGTCATAGCAGTACCTGTCATACCTGACAGCTTTGCATACAGACGGAAGAAGTTCTGGAAAGTGATGGTAGCGAGAGTCTTGGATTCGCTCTTTACCTTAACGCCTTCCTTAGCCTCGATAGCCTGGTGGAGACCGTCATTGAAACGACGTCCCATCATGAGACGGCCTGTGAATTCGTCAACGATGATGATCTCGCCGTCCTTGACAACGTAGTCGATATCGTTCTTCATGACACCGTTAGCCTTGATAGCCTGATTGATGTGGTGGAGGAGAGTAAGGTTCTCTGAATCCATAAGGTTATCGATACGGAAAGCCTGTTCAGCCTTCTTTACACCACGCTGAGTGATAGTAGCTGTCTTGGCCTTCTCGTCGATGATATAGTCTGCGTTTTCTGCGATCTCGTCCTGATCCACCTTGTCATCTGTTTCAACAACGGTAGTGGAAGTGAGAGTCTTTGCGAAACGGTCAACGATAGTATAGAGGTCGGTGGACTTGTCACCACGGCCTGAAATGATAAGAGGAGTACGAGCCTCATCGATAAGGATCGAGTCCACCTCATCGACGATAGCGAAGTTAGGCTCACGCTGAACACGGTCTTCCTTGTGTGTTACCATGTTGTCACGGAGGTAGTCGAAGCCCAGCTCGTTATTTGTAGCATAAGTTACATCGCAGTTGTAAGCGGCACGTCTCTGGTCGTTGTTGAGACCGTGGAGGATACATCCTACGGTAAGTCCCAGCCAGCGGAGGACCTTGCCCATTTCCTCAGCCTGAGTCTTGGCGAGGTAGTCGTTAACTGTTACGACGTGAACGCCCTTGCCTGAGAGAGCGTTGAGGTATGAAGCAACGCAGGCAACGAGAGTTTTACCTTCACCTGTCTTCATTTCAGCGATACGTCCCTGATGGAGAACGATAGCACCGATGATCTGTACAGGATAAGGCTTCTTCTCAAGTACACGCCAAGCGGCTTCTCTTACAGTAGCAAGAGCCTCAGGGAGGATAGTATCGAGAGTTTCGCCCTCTTCCAGTCTGTCTTTGAATTCCTGTGTCTTAGCCTTCAGATCAGCGTCTGAGAGAGCTGTATACTCTTCGTCGAGAGCGAGAACTTTATTTTTTATCGGTTCGATACGCTTGAGCTCACGGTTTGAATAAGCGTTAGGTCCGAATAATCCTTTGAATAAACCCATGATAAGTTTACCGCCTTTACATTTATTTTCACGGCTTTTTTCATCTTCGGTCTGTGGCAAAACGCACTGTCACAGGCTGAATTCTGCACTGTGATGAAATCGGCCTGTATATTCACAATAAATTACAAATACACATAATATATTTTACCGCAAATAATAATATTTGTCAATACCGCATTTGAATATAGCAGGTAGAAAAAACTATGTTGAAAACTGTCAATGTGACATCAGCCCCGTATATCGCATGATATCGGAGTGCAGATATGAGATAGCAGGAGGAGGAATATACAGTGGAAAAATTACTTATTGCAGGCGGAGATATGCGGCAGCTGTACTGCGGCCGCCGCTTGTCCGGGAAGTTTGAAGTGTCTGTAACGGGCTTTGACGTGGATATGCTCCCCGATGGGATAGCGGAGGAAAATGACGGAAAGTGCCGATATGCGGTTCTTCCGGTGCCGCCCCTTGATGAAAGCGGAAACGTCAATACTCCCTGTTTCAGCGGCAGTATGACTGTCAGCGATGTGAAACGGAGACTTGCGCCCGATGCCGTGATATTCGCAGGCAGGGTGAATGATGAACTTCGTCTGCTTTTCGACGGATATGAGGTGCTTGACTACATGGAGCGTGAGGAGCTTAGTCTGCGCAATGCCGTACCTACCGCAGAAGGAGCGGTTCAGATAGCCCTTGAGGAAATGCCCGTGACTCTCAGCGGTACAAAGGTGCTTATTGTCGGAATGGGACGCATAGGCACTGCTCTTGCGGAGATACTCAAAGGTTTCGGTGCGGACATTACCGCCGCTGTCAGAAATGCAAAGGGAGCGGCAAAGGCGGCGCTTCTCGGTGTTAAGTCGGTATGCACTAAGGAAATGCCCCACGGATACGGACTTGTATTCAACACCGTTCCGTCCATGATATTCGGCAGGGAGGAACTCAGCCGCTTCGGGAAAGATACCCTTTTCATTGACCTTGCCTCAAAGCCCGGCGGCATAGATCTCGCATCTGCCCAGGAACTGGGGATGAAAGTGGTGTGGGCGCTGGGACTTCCCGGCAAGACCGCTCCCGTGACCGCCGGAGAGATAATCGCCGAAACCATAAAGAATATGATATCGGAAAGGGGAGAATGACCATGTACGATAAACTGAAAGGACTGCGTATCGGCTATGCGCTGACGGGTTCGTTCTGCACCTTTGAGAAAAGCCTGCGTCAGGCGGAAAGACTGCGTGAACTGGGAGCGGAACTTCTGCCCGTTATGTCGGAGAATGCCGCATCCACCGATACCAGATTCGGCACGGCCGCCGAACATATAAAGCGGCTTTCGGACATATGCGGACGGGACGTTATAACCACATCGGCGGAGGCTGAACCCATCGGGCCCGAATCACTGACGGACATAATGGCGGTCGCTCCCTGTACATCCAATACCGCCGCAAAGCTGGCAGGAAGCATAACGGATACCGCTGTGACTATGGCTGTGAAGTCCCATCTGCGAAGCGGAAAGCCCGTGGTGCTTGCCATAGCCTCCAATGATTCACTGCTCGGTTCGGCAAGGAATATCGGTGAACTGTTCAACCGCAAGAATTATTATTTCGTTCCCATGAAGCAGGACGACATAATAAAAAAGCCTGCTTCACTTGTGGCGGAGTTTGATATGCTCCCCGATGCAATAGAAGCGGCTCTCGACGGTATCCAGCTACGCCCGATAATACAGTAGGGGAGGCCGCCCTCGGCCTCCCGTGAATTCGTATAAACCACGTAGGGACGGCCATTGGCCGTCCGCTGCTTTCGGTGTAAAATATGTAGGGGCGCACAGTGTGCGCCCTCAGAGTGTCAAAAAATGTTGCCTAAAATATGTGGGCGAGCGGAACTCGCTCCTAAAATCTGGCTGTTCTTCGTAAATTTTTTTTTATGGAATGCCGCCCTCGGCGTTCCGTAATAGTATTTTTGACAAAATGAGGGACTCACAAAATGTGCGTCCCTCATTGCCATATTTACTTTATTTCAAGTCTCTTTGAGACAGGCTGTTCAGGTTTTCTTTTCGGCAGATCAATGATGAGTATGCCGTTTTTATATTCAGCGCTTATAGCGTTTTCGTCTACATCGGTAATATCGAAGCTTCTCTTGAATGAGCCGTATGAACGCTCTCTGCGGATATAATTTCCCTTGTTGTCCTTATCTTCATTAGTGGTGTTATGCTCGGCGGAAATAGTCAGATATGAGCCGTTTATATCCAGCTTTATATCCTCTTTCTCGAAGCCCGGCATTTCGGATTCCATGACGTACTTGTCGCCCTCATCCCTGATATCGGTCTTGCAGGAATTCATCTGCATGGTCTTGCCGAAGAAGTTCTTATCTGTATCGCCCCAGAAATCAAATGGGTCATAGCTGTTTCTTGCGAATGGTGAAATACCGTATAACATAATTCATACCTCCAGAATAATTTTATGTGTTTATTATATGCTCATGTTACTCACATATTCCATTGGTATCATCTCTTTTCCTTTCGTTGATTATATATTAGACCTCTTATTTGAAAGAATGATTACACTTTTGTGACAGGAAAATGAAAATTAGCACTCTCGATGTGAGAGTGCTAATGATTCTTCTTGTATTATCATAAAGGTGATTTCCGGGATATCAGGGGCGCTCGGAAAGCGCCCCTACAATTCAG
>CADBAC010000261.1 GCA_902792495.1 Ruminococcus flavefaciens
CGAGCGGTGTTGATTCAAGCTACGTCGCCGCTGTTGCAGACGTTGACAAGACATTCACTGTCGGCTTCGGCAAGGATGAGAAATACAATGAGATCGGCTGGGCTAAGAATTTCTCAAAGGCTATCGGCAAAGAGAATACCAGCAAGGTCATTTCTCCAGAGGAATACTGGAACAGCATCTCAATGATACAGTACCACATGGATGAACCACTTGCAGACCCATCTGCTGTCGCTCTGTATTTCGTTTGCAATATCGCTTCTGAAAAGCTGAAAGTCGTTCTTTCGGGCGAAGGTGCTGATGAGATATTCGGCGGATATAACGTCTACAGCGATCCCGACGGCACTGTATACGACAAGCTTCCAAGATCAATAAAAAGAGGCATCGGTCATATTGCCGAGAAACTGCCTGCAAAGCGTGGTGTGAACTTCTTCGTCCGCAAAGGCAAGGATGTTGAGGAAAGATTCATCGGAAACGCTTATATGTTCAAGCCTGCTGAGCGCAAGGAACTGCTGAAAATAAAAACCACAGCTCCGGATCCTACAGCTATTACCAAGCCTTTCTTCAACCGTGTCAAGGACAAGGACGATGTAACAAAAATGCAGTACCTTGATCTCCATCTCTGGATGGCAGGAGATATCCTCCTGAAAGCTGACAAGATGAGTATGGCTAATTCCCTTGAACTGCGAGTGCCGTTCCTTGATAAGGAAGTTATGGCGCTGGCTGAAAAAATACCTACAAAATATCGTGTTACACATGATAAAGGCACAGACGAGACAAAGTATATAACAAAATATGCTATGCGTCTGGCTGCCAAGAAGGACACTCCAAAGCAGACAGCAAAGACTGCCGCAAAGAAGAAGCTGGGCTTCCCTGTTCCTATCAGAGTATGGCTCAAAGAGGACAAATACTATAATATAGTAAAGGGTTACTTCACAAGCGAAAGCTCAAAGCAGTTCTTCAATACCGCTCCCCTGCTGCGACTTCTTGACGATCACCGTGCAGGCAAGGCTGACAACAGCCGAAAGATCTGGACAGTGTTCATATTCCTTGTCTGGTACAAGGTCTACTTTGAAAATGATGGAAAATATACAAAAGAAATGGTGTGATGACAGTAAATGGCAAGTATCGTTACCTATCAGTACATAAAGCAGAATCCCGATATTATGGAATATATCAGGAGAGCTGACAAGGCTCTCGAAGCTTTGGGATATACAGAGCATTCATTCCCGCACGTTGAAAGAGTTGCTCATGTTTCAAGCTATATTCTCGAAACTCTCGGCTACGACGGCAGAACAGTGGAACTGGCTAAAATAGCCTCTATGATGCACGACATCGGCAATGTGATAAACCGTGTCGATCACGCTCAGAGCGGCGCTGTAATGGCTTTCAGACTGCTGGATAACCTCAGTATGCCTGCATCTGAGATATGCTCTATAATCACTGCTATAGGCAATCACGATGAAGGCACAGGTCAGCCTCTTGACGCTATATCAGCAGCTATGATGATAGCCGATAAATGCGATGTAAGAAGAAGCCGTGTAAGAAATACCGATCTGCTTACATTCGATATACACGACCGTGTAAACTATGCAGTAGAGAAATCATCTGTATCTTTCAGCGATGATAAGTCTTCAATAATACTGGAATTGCAGATAGATACAGAAATATCTTCTGTACTCGAATATTTTGAGATATTCCTGGAACGTATGCTGCTTTGCAAAAAAGCTGCTCAGTTCCTTGGAGTACAGTTCGAGCTTATAATCAACGGAAGTAAAATTCTTTAATGGAGGAAAAAAATATGTATTCAGAATATCAGCATCTGATTGATCTCAGCGATTACCCCGTTTCATGGTGGAAAAAAGTCGTGGAGCTGGGAGAAAAGATCTATTCAAACCCTGCGGAATATGCTCATGTATGTGACGGAAAGATCATGGCTACTCTTTTCTATGAGCCATCCACCCGTACACAGATGTCGTTCCAGACAGCTATGATAAGACTTGGCGGACAGATCATCGGTTTCGATAACCCTGCCAATTCGTCGGTAGCAAAGGGTGAAACTATCAAGGATACTACAAAGATAGTCAGCAACTATGCAGATGTTCTGGTCATCAGACACCCCATCGCAGGCGCTGCAAAAGCAGCTTCCCTTACAGCAGACTGCTCTGTTATCAACGCAGGCGACGGCGGACACCTCCATCCTACACAGACACTTACCGATCTTCTCACTTTAAAGATCGAGAAGAAGACACTTTCAGGTCTTACTATAGGAATGTGCGGAGACCTCCTCAACGGAAGAACAGTTCATTCTCTCTGCAAGGCTCTAAGCCAGTTCGAGAACAATAAATTCATCTTTATCTCCACTCCTCAGCTTCGTATGCCTGCATACATAAAGGATATCATCAAGGCAAGCGGCAGCAGCTATGAAGAAGTTGACACTATTGAAGAAGTTATCAGCAAGCTGGATGTGCTGTACATGACACGTATCCAGCAGGAAAGATTTGCCAGCGAAGAAGAATACCTAGCTCAGAAGAACACTTATGTCCTCGACAAGAAGAAAATGCTCGGCGCTAAGAATGATATGATAATCATGCATCCGCTCCCGAGAGTTGACGAGATCACCGTTGAAGTAGACGACGACAAGAGAGCAATGTACTTCAAACAGGCCAAATACGGTATGTTCGTGCGTATGGCACTGATAATGACTATACTCAGCGAGAAAAAGCAGTCTGAGACACTCCACGGCAAGATATACGGAGGAGTTAAATGCTGCAATCCTAACTGTATCACAAACCACGAAGAATATCTCCCTAAGAGTTTCCGTTCAAGCGGCGATGAGACACTGCTCGAATGTGAATACTGCGACGAGAGACAGCTTATATAACAGAAATGCCCCCGGTCATATAAAATTGGCCGGGGGCTTCTTATTATAATAAGTAAACTTTTATAATAAGTAAACTTGTGTATAAACAAAAATGCGGCTCAGAAAACTGAACCGCAGATTGGTGAGACATGAGGGATTCGAACCCTCGACCCTACGCTTAAAAGGCGTATGCTCTACCGACTGAGCTAATGTCTCACGACTAAATAATTATACCATACTGATATACGATTGTCAAGGCTATTTTTGACTTTCTATTATTTTGCTTTGTTTATCCAATAATCTGATATTTTTTTGTTAATGTATACAAATTGCAAAAAAGTCCTTGACTTTCATATATAATCATGCTATAATATATAAGTCGTCAAGAGATGTGCTTGTAGCTCAGCTGGATAGAGTGACTGGCTACGAACCAGTAGGTCGGGGGTTCGAATCCCTCCAGGCACGCCATTAAACCTCACGCATTGCGTGAGGTTTTTTCTTTTGCCCAGAATCTTATCCTTATATAAATTCAAAAGCTG
>CADBAC010000262.1 GCA_902792495.1 Ruminococcus flavefaciens
TATCATCGATCTGCTTTGTCTTGCCGAGAATAAAGTTGCTGAGTATCTTGAGATTTTCAGGGGTACATTCTGCATTGATGACCATTTTCTTTATTAATACAAGATCTGCTGTATCGACAGAGCCGTCTGCGTTGATATCGGCAATTTCATTATATATCTTTTCGGCATTTTCTGACAGAAGCTTTACCATTAATGAAATATCAGCAGCTGTTACTTTTCCGTCAGTGTTAAGATCGCCCTTTACCTCCGAAGCCTTGTCAAGTTCTTCCGCAGGCTTAGCAGCTTTGAGAAATTCAGCAAATGTCATGGTCGTTCCGTCTGAGAAAACAACTTCATTTATGCCGGCAACTTCTACGTAGCTGTTTTTGCTGCCGATATAGAAACGATCTACCTTTGTCCCTTCGTACACTGAAGTTTCTGTATAAATATTCTCCATTACAATGCCTTCACCGAATTTCAGCGTATTGTAGCCATTGCCCCATACTGTCGAGTCTATAATAGTGTCGCAGCCGTCGCCCAATTCATAAATGTAGAGATCGTCACCGCCTCTGCCACGTATGTAATCATTTCCTTTTCCGCAGTATACGATATCATCAGAAGTTGAATCCATCAGACTGTCATCGCCGTCAGTGCCTTTTATCCATGTTACAAAGTGACTGTCAAGATAGTCATGATCCCATACAGTTCCGTCTGCAAACTGTATTTCCTTGACAGGGAAAAGATTTGATAAGCCCGAAACTACATTTCCTGTCATACCAAGTGACTCGCCTGTTTTGTCGAACCAGAGAGTGTAAGAATATTCATCAGCCGAACGTTCAATTGTTACCTCATCAGGAAGTATTTCTTTGCCCAGTACGACAACATTGTGACCACCCTGCGGATATGAATATTTTCCGTTGCCCATGTCTATAAGATCATTTCCGTCGCCAAGTTCATAGTAGAAGGTATCATCACCGTTTCCGCCACGCATAATATCGTCGCCCTTGCCGCCATAGATCTTGTCGTTTCCATCTGCACCCGAAATCGTGTCATTTCCGCCAAAGCCTTTGACTATGGCATCCTTATTATAATCTGCGCTGCCATCGGTTATTACGGTTAATTCATCGTCGCCTTCTGTTCCGTAAAGATAGCGTGTGTGTTCAAGAAGGTCAGAACGATCCCATGTTGTGCCGTCAGAAAAATGAATCTCCTCTATCGGGAAAACAGGGGACAGACCTGAATATGTATTTCCGGGCATGGTAATAGTTTCGCCTGTCTTTGTAAATTTAAGGTTGAATTCATATCCTTTATCAGTGAAGTAAACCATGACATCATCGGGGCTGATTCCATTTCCGAGCCAGATAACATCATATCCGCCGTCAGGATAAGAATAGCGTCCGTTAGTATCGTCGATATAGTCGTTGCCGTCACCGAGTTCGTAGTAAATGATATCATCTCCGCTTCCGCTTTTTATGGTATCATCGCCTTTTCCTCCCCATATGAAGTCATCGCCTTCACCGAGGATTATGGTATCATTTCCGTCCATTCCGTAAGCGTAATTACTGCCTGCTTCTGAGAAAAGACGGCCTAAACAGCTTTTTTCGAGTGTGATAGTATCATCGCCGTCACCGCCAAGCAAATAATCATTGCTTCTGTTGCCGTAAAGTGTGTCATTTCCAGCCAGACCCCAGATGAAGTTAGTTTCGGGATAACCTGTTATGGTATCATCTTTCTCAGTACCGACCTGTGCGTTTGTGATATTGCATACATCAGCGTATGACATATCTGTACCGTCTTTGAAAGTTATATGCTCAATACGCTTGCTCGGTTCTGAGAAATATTTGCTGCATATCAGATAAACTTCATGTTCGGGATCGTTGATGAAAAGATCCTTGCCCATGCGTATGAATTCAAGATCTTCCGGAGCAGTGTCATAGTCGAGGAACAGCGTATCATCTTCACCTGAGAAGCCTACGCCTCTTTCGGAGATTATAGCGTAAATTGGTTCGTCGCCCACATCATAGACGTGGTATGTATCGCTTCCAGAGGTGAGATCGTAGAAAAGATGCGGAAGTGAATCCAGCCATTTTTTAGTTTCCTCTAATGATGGATCAGGCGGAAGCTTATAGATCTCGGTGGGACCTTTTTTGGGATCGTAAGGAATTGCTGCTTCTTCTTCCTTAACGTTCCAGTATCCCATTTCAGTCATTTCATACTCGATCTGAGCAAGCTCACGATTTCTCTCATCTTCTATCAGAACAACATTCTGGAGTTTTCCGGTAACAGTAAAATTATCGATTTTGTCGTAATCCCAGTCTACTTTAAGAGGTTCGGTATAGAATAAGCCGATCTGGAACTGTGCGCTTTCGTCGAGGTTGCCTGCCTGGAATGGCATATCCGAAATAACGATCACCGAGCCGTTGATATAGTAGAGATTAAATCCGGTATTGATCATCTCGTCTACTTTTTCGGGGGGCATTACTGCGAGAATCGCATCAATGGTTTCCTGACGTACAAACTCAGTTGATATAGAATCAGGATCTCTGGTTTCATAATCATCGTACTCTGTGGATACAACAGTAGTTGTGGCAACAGGTGCTGTGGTCTGTGCAGTAGTTGTTAGAGTCGGATCGTTTGCCGCAGCTTCAGCAGCTTTTTCTGCCTTTTCTTTTTCGGATAATTCTTTCCAGCGTTTAATGAAGTATTCCTTCAGCTGTTTGTCTGCATCAAGTTCCTTGAGATAACGATCGTTGAATTCCTTGATGTAGGCATTCCAGCGATTGATGGTATCTGCCTTGGATACGCTCCTGACACTTTTCATGTGTTCAAGTTCACGCTCATAAACCGCAAGTCCATCAGTTACACGTGATTCTGCGGTCACAGCATTCGTGGTATCTTCGGCAAAAGCGCTCGCTGCGGGTAAAGCAGGCAGCAAGCTTAATGCAGTGACTAAGGACAATAGCTTCTTCATGGTTTTTCACTTTCCTTTCTGCTGTTTTATACAGCACAGTCTGGATAAATACAATGAATGGCGTATGAGTGTTTCTCCAAATATGCGATTATTTTAACATATATTCAAATATTTGTCAATAGAAATTATATAATTTAAGCATAATCAACAAGTGATAATGCACGAATAATTTGCTGTTTCAAGCAAATATCTGCTGTATTTGACAAGAAACGTTTTGAGAATATTTCACACATTATTTTGCAATACGTATTATTTATCACAGCAAATGTATATGCGAAAGGGAAAAACTACATTTTCTTACAGATATAGTTCGCCAGGGCAACAGCATTTACTTTTTGGGGCGATTCATAAGAACCTGTCCACATAGGGATTCATGCACGTCTTTTCGTCAAATTTTGCCGGTGACTGCGTTAAAAATCCTTGAAGGGCGACAGCCCGTCGGCGGATTCGGAGGAAGGACTTACGGCGCTGTCGATAGTTTATCCCTTACAGCTTCTTATGATAGCTCTCGCTGTTGGTTCGGGAGTCGGGATAAATACTGCAATGGCTTTCTTCTTCGGTATAAAAAAAGATAAACGAGCCGCTGAGACCGCAGGTGTGGGAACTCCGCTTGCATTTATGCTCTGGCTGCTGTTCGCCCTGATATGCTATCTGATAATGCCGTTATATGCAGGAATATCCACTGATTCGGAGATGATACGTGCCGATGTTGTGCAGTACGGAAGGATAGTATGTGTATTCAGCTTTGGACTTTTCTTCGAGAGCATATGGACAAAGATACTGCA
>CADBAC010000263.1 GCA_902792495.1 Ruminococcus flavefaciens
AGCACTGGGAGAGGTAATGAGAGGCGGATTTGACTACGGCGAAGTATCAAGAGCGCTTTACCGTCTCGGCTTCCAGATAGATACATATATGTCCCCTGAAAAAGTGCAGAAGGAGTACTTCAGCGGACGCAAAGACAATATGAGAGCATTTGAAAACGTAAGCCTGATCTCAGCTACTTACACATCGGGCTATAACTATGAATAAGGAGTAATTATCATGAGCAATTATAAAAATACAGAAACAGCACTTATCCACGGAGGCATCTCCATCGACGAAAGAACAGGAGCGGTAAATATACCGATCTACCAGACATCCACCTACAAGCAGGACGGACTCGGAAAGATGAGAGGATATGAGTATTCACGCACAGGCAATCCTACCCGTGAAGCCCTTGAATCCCTTATAGCCGAACTTGAAGGCGGTGTTGCAGGATTCGCTTTTGCTTCGGGAATGGCAGCACTTACCGCTGTACTCAGCCTGCTGCACAGCGGCGACAGAGTGCTTATCTCAAGCAATGTTTACGGCGGAACATTCAGACTCCTCGACAAGGTTTTTGACCATTTCGGTATCACATACACCATTGCAGATACCACAGACCTTGCAGTATTTGAGTCACAGATAACAGATGACGTAAAGGCAGTAGTGATTGAAAGTCCTGCAAATCCGCTTATGACTGTGACCGACATCAGGGCAGTTGCAGAGGTATCACACAAGCATGATCTGCTTGTAATCGTTGATAATACATTCATGACACCATATCTTCAGAAGCCGCTTGAACTTGGTGCAGATATTGTTGTACACAGCGCTACAAAATATCTGGGAGGACACAGCGACGTTGTATCCGGCCTTGCTGTAGTAAGCACAAAAGAACTGGCAGAAAAGATCGCATTCATTCAGAATTCATCAGGCGGAGTGCTTGGCCCATTTGATTCATTCCTTCTCATCCGTGGTATCAAGACCCTTGCAGTAAGAATGGACAGACACGTTGAAAATGCCGAAAAAGCTGCGAAGTTCCTTTCAGAACATAAGGCTGTCAAAAACGTTTACTATCCGGGACTTGAAAGCAGTCAGGGATATGAGATAAACAAGGCTCAGGCTAAAAACGGCGGTGCAATGATATCCTTTGAGCTTCATGAGAATTATGATATAAACGTATTCTTTGAAAGCTTACAGCTTGTATCGCTGGCAGAAAGCCTTGGCGGAGTTGAGTCGCTGGTATGCCATCCGGCAACAATGACTCATGCATCTATCCCTGCTGATATACGCAAAAAAGTCGGCATTACAGACGGCCTTATCCGTCTTTCAATAGGCATAGAAAATATAGAGGATATACTTTCAGACCTTTCACAGGCTATCGACAAATCAGAGAGAAAGTGAGCGATCATTATGAATTATTATGAATCAATGCAGGCACTTATCGGCAATACACCGCTGGTAAAACTTGGAAATACAATCAAAGAAGAAGGCGTGAACGTCTTTGCAAAGCTTGAATTATACAATCCCTCGGGAAGTGTCAAGGACCGCACAGGCCTTTACATGATAAACGACGCTGAGCAGCGTGGACTGCTGAAACAGGGCGGCACTATCGTTGAGGCTACCGCAGGCAATACAGGACTGGGAATCGCCTTTGCCGCACTGAACAGAGGCTACCGTATCATATTTGTAGTTCCCACGAAATTTTCGGCGGAGAAGCAGTCACTTCTCCGTGCGCTTGGTGCAGAAGTTATCAACACTCCCCGTGAACTGGGAATGCTTGGTGCAGTCGCAAAAGCAGAGGAACTGAAAGCACAGATCCCTGACTCAATTTCCCTTGAGCAGTTCAAGAATCAGAGCAATCCGCTGGCACACTATGAAACTACAGGAAAAGAGATATACGAAGCCCTTGACGGAAAGATAGACTATGTAGTCGCAGGCGCAGGAAGCGGTGGTACATACACGGGAATACTCCGCTATATCAAGGAGAGGGTACCGTCTGCAAAGGGTGTTCTTGCTGACCCTGTAGGTTCAACTATGGGCGGCGGCGAACACAGCGACTATAACATCGAAGGCATCGGCAACGACTTTATAGCTGAAACTATCGATATGTCACTGGTGGATCAGGTCATAAAGGTAAATGATACGGAAGCATTTGAGACTGCCCGTCTTCTTGCAGCCAAGGAGGGGGTTATCGCAGGTTCATCATCCGGTGCTGCAATGGCGGCTGTGCTGAAGCTGATTAAGAGCGGTGCTAAGGGAAATATCGTTACAGTATTCCCCGACAGAGGAGACAGATATTTCAGCACGGGATTATATGATTGATTTTTTTCTGCTGAAGTGATATAATTATCTGGACACATTGGTGTCATATATGTTTACGAGGTGATATTATGACTTTACAGCAGCTTAAATATATACTTGCCATATCCGAAACAGGTTCAATGAACAAGGCGGCAGAACAGCTTTATGTGTCTCAGCCGTCGCTGACTTCATCCGTTCAGGAACTTGAAAAGGAAACAGGCATAAAGATATTCAACAGAAGTGGCAGAGGTGTTACCCTTACCAATGACGGTGCGGAATTTTTGCAGTACGCCCGTCAGGTCTGCGGACAGTTCGACATACTTGCCGAGAAGTACATTCTAAAGGGAAATATCAAGAAAAAGTTCGGAGTCTCAACTCAGCATTATTCCTTTGCGGTCAAGGCATTCGTGGAAATGGTAAAGGATTTCGATACAGCGAAATATGAGTTTGCCATAAGAGAAACAAAGACCAGAAATGTGATAGAGGATGTGGGCAGACTGAAGAGTGAGATTGGTGTTCTTTATATCAGCGTCAGAAATGAAAAAGCTCTCCGACGTCTGATGACAGAACATGAGGTTGAGTTTCATCCGTTGATCAAGGTGAGAGCGTATGTATATCTTTGGGGACAACATCCTTTGGCAACTGAAGAATCTATCGACATCAGGCAGTTAGAACCGTATCCGTGCCTTTCCTTTGAGCAGGACGAGGATGAATATTATCTGGCAGAGGAAATTCTGAGCGAGAATGAATATCCCCGAACGATCCGAGTGAGCGACAGATCTACGATGTTGAATCTGATGGTGGGTCTGAACGGATATACACTCTGTTCGGGAATCATATCCGGGGATCTGAACGGTGACGGGTATGTAGCAATCCCATTCCGGGAAGATGAGGAAAATCCAAACAGCATTATGGAGATAGGCTACATTACAAAGAAAAACAGTGTACTTAGCAGGATGGGAGAGGAATATATCAGGGAATTGAAAACCTATATACGTTCTGCTTCGGAAGAAACGGAGGAAAAGAAATGAGGCGTTATTTTTCAGCCGGAGGGATCACGAGATGTAATCCTTCATATGAAAAAAAAGATATGTAGAATGAATTGACCAGT
>CADBAC010000264.1 GCA_902792495.1 Ruminococcus flavefaciens
CAAGGACAGCGGCGACGATCCTGATATTACCAATGGGATCAGAGTTTACGCAAAGGTAAGCCGTTCAGCTAGAAACGTCATTGTCGGCGGAAAAGGCATAGGACGTATCACGAAACCGGGACTCGATCAGCCTGTAGGTGAAGCGGCTATCAATTCAGTTCCACGGAAAATGATAATTCAAGCCGTTTCGGAAGCCGCAGAGGAACAGGACTACAACGGCGGTTTCCACATAGAGATATCCATTCCCGAGGGTGAAACTCTTGCACATAAGACGTTCAATCCGAGAATGGGCATAGAAGGCGGAATTTCTGTCATCGGCACAACCGGCATCGTTGAACCCATGAGCAATTCAGCCCTTGTGGAGACTATCCGTGTTGAATCGAAAATGCGTAAAGCGGCAGGCGATAGGTATGTGCTGGTAAATCTCGGAAACTACAGCGGCAGTTTCGTTGAGGATGAACTGGGACTTCCGCTTGACAGGAGCATTCAGTGCAGTAATTTTATTGGTGATACTGTTGATATTGCCGCTGAGCTGGGATTTGACGGGATTCTCATTGTGGGACACATAGGCAAAATGGTCAAGGTCGGGGCAGGCATAATGAATACTCATTCATCTATGGCAGACGGCAGAATGGAGACTGTGATTACCTGCGGTGTTCTTGCAGGCATAGACGGCGGTATCCTTAAACGTGTTGTTGACTGCGTAACTGTTGATGCGGCGCTTGATATTATCCTTGAAGCAGGCGAGGAGAAGTATTTGCAGCTGCTGGATATTCTCGGCAAACGCATAGCATTTCACCTTGAACACAGGGCTAAAGGTGCGCTTTTGGTCGGTTCGGTGGTGTTTTCGTACAAGCATCCCTTTCTGTTGAAGAACGGTTCGGCAGATGATCTTATAAATGCAATTTCGGAGGAGAGCAATGGTTGATTTTGTCGGTGCAGGCTGCGGTGCGGCTGACCTTATAACTCTGAGGGGAAAACGTCTTATCGAAGAAGCAGACGTTATTATTTATGCAGGTTCGCTGGTTAATCCCGAACTTCTCGGCTATGCAAAGGACGGCTGTCAGGTGCATAACAGCGCATACATGGACCTTGATAAGGTAATTGAAGTCATGGTAAAAGCTGAGTCCGAGGGCAAAAGAACAGTCCGCCTTCACACCGGCGATCCTTCTCTTTACGGTGCGATACGTGAGCAGATGGACCGTCTTGACAAGCTTGGCATTGAGTATAATGTCTGCCCGGGAGTGAGTTCATTCTGCGGTGCGGCTGCGGCATTGAAAGCCGAGTACACACTTCCCGATGTATCGCAGACAGTCATAATTACCCGAATGGCAGGACGTACTCCCGTCCCCGAAAAGGAATCCATCGAAAGTCTTGCCGCTCACCACGCAACTATGGTGATCTTTCTAAGTACAGGGATGCTGAAAGAGCTTTCGGAACGTCTTATCAGCGGCGGATATTCGCCCGATTCTCCTGCGGCTATCGTCTACAAAGCAAGCTGGGAGGACGAAAAAGTCATGCGCTGTACTGTTTCGCAGCTTGCTGAAACTGCTGAAAAAAACGGCATTCGCAAAACTGCACTCATTACAGTCGGTGATTTCCTCGGTGATGATTATTCTCTGTCAAAACTGTACGACAAGACCTTTGAAACTGAATTCAGAAAGGCTGAGATATGAAAACAGCCATTATTTCCCTTACCGAAAACGGCAGAGTCCTGTCTGCTGAGCCGAAAACGGCAGAGTCCTGTCTGCTGAGATAAAAGCTTATCTTTCGGATATTGCGGATGTTCGGCGCTATTGCTTTGTTAAGCACACAGACGGTGATGCAGAGGGATTTGACAGCATTTCTTCCCTTGTGGGTGAGGTGTTCACAAGTGTGGGAGCGATAGTTTTTGTGTGTGCCTGCGGAATTGCGGTTCGTGCAATTGCACCCTTTATCAGATCAAAAACCACAGATCCTGCTGTCATTGTCATTGACGAAAAGGGAAGATTCGTTATACCTGTGCTGTCGGGACATATCGGCGGCGCAAACAGACTTGCTGAGATAATTGCCGAAAAACTGGGAGCCGCAGCTGCTGTGACGACTGCCACGGATTCGGGAAAGCTCTTTTCTCCCGACAGCTTTGCGGCTGCAAACGGGCTTATCATCACCGATATGACAGCAGCAAAAGAGGCGGCGGCTGCACTTGTTGACGGCGAAAAAGTCGGATTCTGTTCGCAGTATCCTCATTCTGAACTTCCCGATGAATTATCAGCTGACGGCGGATTCCGTACAGGCATTGTTGTAAGCGCTGATATTTCACTGAGACCTTATCCCGTGACACTTACTCTCGTCCCGAAAAATATCGTTGTCGGCATAGGATGCAAGCGTGGGACTTCCTTTGAAGTCATCGAAAATGCAGTAAACAGCGTATTTGCGGAATCCGGTATCGACATCGCAAGAATATGCAAAGCTGCGACTATCAATATCAAGGCTGACGAACAGGGACTGCAGCGATTCTGCGGATCTCATCATATAACTCTGCAAACCTACACCGCTGATGAACTGATGAAAGCTGAGGGCGAATTTGAAAGTTCGCCTTTTGTACTGAAAACTGTCGGTGCTGACAATGTTTGTGAGAGAAGTGCTGTTCTGTGCAGCGGCGGAAAGCTTGTCATTAGTAAAACGGCCTGTGGAGGAGTAACTGTTGCTGCGGCGGAAATGCCGGTATATCTTGATCTTGAAAGGAAAATTCTATGAAGCTTTACGTTGTGGGAATAGGCTGCGGAAACAGAAACGGCATGACTGTCGGTGCGGAAAAGGCTGTGCTTGAAAGTGATATAATTGTCGGATATACGGTCTACGCCGAGCAGATAAAGCGGATGTATCCGGAAAAGGAGTGTATGTCCACGGGAATGAAGCAGGAAACGGAACGTGTTGAACTTGCCCTGAGACTTGCCTCAGAGGGAAAAACTGTATCCCTTGTTTGCAGCGGAGACAGCGAACTTTACGGTATGGCAGGCCTTGCTCTGGAACTTGCTGTGAAGTATCCCGATGTGGACGTTGAAACTGTTGCAGGTGTATCTGCGGCTTTCAGCGGAGGTGCTGTCCTTGGTTCGCCCCTCACATACGATACAGCTATAATTAGCCTTTCGGACCTTCTTACTCCCACCAAGAAAATAGAGAAAAGGCTGAGATGTGCCGCTGACGGCGACTTTGTCATTGTGCTGTACAATCCATCATCCAAAAAGAGAGCGGACTATCTGAAAAAAGCCTGCGATATCATTCTTGAATACAGATCACCTGATACCGTTTGCGGATACGTCAGAAACATCGGCCGTGACGGCGAGGAAAGCCGTTTGCTTACGCTTTCACAGCTGAGAGATACAAGCGTTGATATGTTCACCACCGTGTTCATCGGTTCGTCTGAGACTAAGATCATCGGCGGAAAAATGGTCACTCCGAGAGGTTACAGAAATGTCTGATATCCTTATTTTCGGCGGAACTACCGAAGGCCGTGAACTTGCACAGTTCTGCGCTGACAGCGGAATAACGGCTGATATCTGTGTTGCTACGGATTATGGTGCAAAAGTTCTGCCGAAGTCGGAATTTCTGAAGATCAGGATCTGCAGACTAGACTGCGATGATATGAAAGATCTGATGATGAACGGCTATAAAATGGTCATTGACGCTACTCATCCTTTTGCCGAAGAAGTCACAAAGAATATCCGCTCAGCCTGCGATTCTACAGGAAATGTGTATTACCGTCTGCTTAGGGAGGAAACGGAAGTGACATACGGCTTAAAGGTAAGGAGTATGGACGAACTTGTGGAGGTGCTCAACATATCGGACGGGATCATTCTCAGCACTCTCGGAAGCAAGGAAGCAGGAAAACTGACCGAGGTAAGGGATTTCCGGGATCGTATATGGATAAGGGCACTTCCTGATGATAAAGTAAGGGAAATGTGCGTTTCACTTGGCTATGATAAAAATAAACTTATCCTTGAAAAAGGGCCGTTCTCCGCTGAACAGAATCTGCGCCATATAAAGCTTAGCGGTGCAGATATCGTTGTTACGAAGGAAAGCGGAAGTGCAGGCGGATATACCGAAAAAGCAGAGGCGGCAAAGCTGTGCGGTGCAGCACTTGTAACGGTAGTTCGCCCCGAAGAAACAGGGCTGTCGATGGCCGGGATTCAGCAGTTGCTGTTGCAGTCAAAGGAGGTGCGGATGTGAAGATAAATATTATCGGGATAGGCATGGGCGGAGACGGTACTCTCACTGAAAAAGCAAGGGAAGCGATCTCAGCATCCGATCTTCTGATAGGTGCGGAGCGAATGCTTGAAGGGTTCAGAAATGCCGATATACCATGTGTTTCGGAGTACAGGCCGAATGAGATAACTCATATCATAAAAGAACGGTCGCCCGAAAAAGTATCAGTGCTGATGTCAGGAGACTGCGGTTTTTACAGCGGTGCAAAAAAGCTGATAAAGGCACTGGATGAACCAGATGTTACAGTAATAAGCGGCATTTCAACTCCTGTATATTTCTGCGCAAAGCTAAAAATGGACTGGTCGGATATGCATTTTGTAAGCCTTCACGGTCAGCGTGGAAATATAGCAAGGAATGTCAGTGCACACGAAAAAACGTTTTTTCTTCTGGGCGGTGACATTACAGCTGATGAACTTTGCAGGCATCTTTGCAGTTACGGTCTCGGAAAAGTTGAGGTGCACATCGGTGTGGATCTTTCTTATGGCGATGAGCGGATAATAAGCGGAACAGCCGAAGAAATCGCTGTCGGAGACAGGATAGACGGCCTTACTGCTCTTATCGCCGTGAATCACGACTTCGAGAAATACCTGAGAACCGCCATCTCTGACGAGGAGTTTGTCAGAGGAAAGGTGCCTATGACTAAGTCGGAGGTACGTGGAGCAATAGTCAGCGGACTCAACATCGGCAGGAACAGCGTCTGCTGGGATATCGGCTGCGGAACGGGTTCGGTCTCGGTGGAAATGGCGATGCGCTGCACGGACGGTATGGTTTATGCGGTGGA
>CADBAC010000265.1 GCA_902792495.1 Ruminococcus flavefaciens
GCCGAGAAAGTCCCTGATGTATATGAGATTTATCCCTGCATGAACCATATGTACCGCCTTGCTGTGGCGAAAAACATGAGCAGTGATTGAAAAATCAACATCAAGTCCTTTTTCTTTTGCCATATCAACATATTTATCGATGATATGCGAAACGCCCCACCGTGAAAGTTTCTGCCCGCGCTGATTCACGAAAAGCGGATTATCTCCCTGGCTGATTCCGGCGTTCCCTTTGTGCTTTTCAAGATAGATTTTAAGCAGCTTCTGAGTACCACTCATTATCGGCACCTGCCTGACCTTGTTCCCTTTGCCGGTCAGCGTTATGACGGCAGGAGACTCCAGCCTGACATCTTTTATGCGAAGATCGCATAATTCCTGTACCCTTGCACCCGTGTCATAAAGCACTGCAAGCATGACCTTGTCTCTGAACAACTGCCATGTATTACCGTCCGGCTGGGCAAGCAGCAGTTTCATCTGTTTCTCTGTCAGATAAGGCACGATGGCCTTCTTGGATTTTTTGTAGTCGATCTGTATGACTGACTGGAGATTATCCATATTTTCGGGAGATATCTTTTGAACATACCGGCAGAAAGAATGCAGCGCGATTAGGCGCTGGTTGCGGGTAGTTGTTTTACAGCCGCGTATTTCTTCAAGCCAGTCAAGGAATCCTGAAACAAGCTCTCTGTCAATATTTTCAAGCTTAAGGCGGTCGCTTTTTATGCCTTTTTCCTCTTCACAATAAATCAGCAGCAGCTTGAATGCATCGGCATAAGCCCGTATGGTATTGGGGCTGAGATTCTTTTGCCCCGGAAGATATTTTTTGAAAAAAGATGTCATGTAATAGGAAATGGTATGCTTATCCGTCGCTTTCATCATCAAATTCCCCCTCCGGGATAATGTCCCATAACAAGTCCTCCATCTGCTCCACAAGCTTAGGATATACCTCGGCTGTCATACGCAGATAATACTGCGTAGCCCTGAAATCGGCGTGCCCCATAAATGCAGACAGATACGGAAGCATAGTCGAAAGATCCTTACCGGATTCAGCCCAGCGGCGAAGATTCTCTACTGCCAGAGTATGACGGAAATCATGTATGCGGGGGCCGCTTGCTGTATGCGGGATATCCGCCATAAAAAGATAGTTTCTGAATCGAATGTATGCCGTGCTCTTATCCATGACACCGCCGTTCCTTCCGGGAAACAGTACTGCATCTGCGGGACTGTCCTTATGGAATGTATCTATGTAGGTTTCAAGCCTGTATATCAAAGAGCTGCAGAGCGGAACGATACGGCTGCGGTCGTTTTTGGAGTGCATGATACGTAATGCGCCGTCCTCTCTGTCGTGATCGGACATTCTCAAATTCAGGATCTCCGAAAGGCGGCAGCCGGTACCGATGATCACTCGGAACATTACCGGATCAATGATATTACGGTTGGAATTGTAGATAGCAGGATAACTGTCAACAGCAGCCAGAAAACGCCTGCGTTCATCTGCCGTATATATGTGAGGGATATAATTGGATCTCGGAATAGTATACCGGGGCTTGATCACAAAAGCGTGAAAACCACGGTCACTAAGATACTGCGCAAATTCTGCAAAAAGGCGTTCCTTCATACATATCATTGAAACCGAATTATCCTGTTCATATATGAACGGGAGCAATATTTCCTTGGTTATGGCTCTGCCCTCAAATCCGTTGTAGTAGAAATAGTGGTCAAAATGCTGTACGCACCGTTCCTGGCCTTCAAACTTTATTCCGGATAAATGCTTAAAGTTAACGAACTGTTTTATCAGATCGGAAACCGAGCTTTTCCATTCGTAGTATTTCATGTGCCGTCCTCCTCGTCGGGGTCAATTGCGCAGAGGCGAAGGTCATCAATACTCGTTTTCAGGTATATCTCGGTGGACTTGGGATCTTCATGCCCCAGCGTCTGAGATATTGTAGCCAGTGCAGCACCCGAAGTGAGCATATTCCTTGCCAGTGTGCTTCTGAGGGAATGCATGCCGTAATGCTCTCCGGGCTTTTTGGCTATGCCGGCTTTGAAAAGGTATCTGTTTATTGCAGAATCAAGTGCTGCAGTGCCTCTTATCGAAGTAAACGGAGCTCTGTGCCTTACAAAAACATGATCGGACTTTGTGTTCGGTCTGCCGTTTTTCAGATAATCAATAATACTCCAGCCGACTGCATCCGACATCGGCAAATCAATTGGTTGAGTGGTTTTACCCATGATGAGGTGAATAGTCTTGCTTTCCCAGTCAATATTTGAAAGCCTCAAATTACGTATATCTCCAGCTCTCAGGCCGGTGTGTATGGTAAGAAGAAAAACAGCATAATTACGCTTCCCGGCAGGATCCTCTCTGTCGATCGCATTCAAAAGCGCAGTCAATTCTTCTTTCGTCCATGTGTGCGGGATGCCGCTGCTTCTCGGTATACGCAGCTTGGGAAGATATTCCCGCAGGTCATCATCCGTAATGCCGCTTCCATAAAGATAGCCGAACAGCTTTTTTAGATAATTGACCATGCATCCACGGGTTTTTATGGAGTTGTTCTTGTACTGAAGAAGATATTTTTCGATATGTTCGTAGGTGATCTGCTCAAAGGAAGTTATGCCGGCGGAAGATAAATGATCAATAAATCGGCGTACAGCGCCCAAATGATGATGAGTTGATTTTATGCCTTTCTCATTCAAAAGAACCATATATCCCTCATAACCATCAACAAAGCCTATTGGACACTTGAATGCAGGCGTACACCTGTGAGATGTATGGCATAAAGTTCCTTCACTCTCATAATACATCATCAAGTACAACGGCGAAATTTGCCACCGGTTCTTTACCTCTCCCGGTTTCTCATGCAATCCGGACAGCCTTTTACCGATCATAGGCTCAAGATAATCAAGGCAAACGGTTTCTGTTACATTCTCAATATCATTGTCGGACAGATAGATGCAGAACAAAGTATATGTGCGGCTGTAATTTGAGACGGTTTTTTCCGCTAGTCCTTGTTCCTTAAGTGTTTTCAGCAAAAAGCTGACCTTTTCTGGGATGTCTGAAGTCTTTATTACAATCATATACATCCGCTCCTTTCATTAAGATGGGAACAGTATAGCATATGATTGTGAAAATTAAAATGGTGAGTCTTTTTGAGCTGAACCCCGGTAAATTCGTGGCTTTCTCATAAGACTCACCATTTTATTTTACTCTACATAATGTCTTAAATGTAGAGCTCTACATTTGAGGCATACCTTTGCTACAAGAGCATTAGAATCCGGAATGTCACCCAAAACACTTTCTAAAATTTTAGGACACAGCAGTGTAGGCTTCACACTTGATACCTACGCTCATGTGACAGATCAACTTAAAGCCGAAG
>CADBAC010000266.1 GCA_902792495.1 Ruminococcus flavefaciens
CGGCGGTGGAGCATACCGTACCGCATATCAGGGCGGCAGTGAGTGCCTTTTCGGTCTTAGGATTAACGGATATATCATCTTCGCCTTTGGTGACTGCTCCGCTTACACGGTATCCACGGCCGCTGAAATGGTACACATCATCGGCAGTACGAAGCTCCGTCACAGTCATTCTGTTCTCTGTGATAGTGCCTGTTTTGTCTGAGCAAATGACCGACGTACAGCCAAGAGTCTCAACGCTGTGAAGCTTGTTGACGAGGGCTTTATGCTTCATCATTCGGTTCACCGCAAGCGCAAGGGCAATTGTCACAGTGGCAGGAAGTCCCTCGGGAATAGCGGCTATGGCGATGGTAATGCCCGTCATCAGCATATCGAAAACGTTCTCACCACGCAGTACACCTGCGCCGAATACGGCAATGCACACAACGATACAGATGACCGCCACAGCCTTTCCGAGTTCAGCAAGGCGCTTCTGGAGAGGAGTAAGTTCCTTGTCGATATCGGACAGCATTTCCGATATCTTACCCATCTGAGTATTCTTTCCTGTTGCGATAACGGCGGCGGTACAGCATCCCTTGACAGCCGATGTTCCGCAGTAGACTATATTGGGTCTGCCAATGGAATTATCCGTATCCTCCGCCGCACCGACAGTTTTGGCAACAGCCTCGGATTCGCCTGTGAGGATGGATTCGTCAGCGAAGAAGCCTGCCGCAGAGAGGATATTGCAGTCCGCAGGAACTCTGTCCCCTGCCTCAAGCTCAATGACATCGCCTGTGACCAGCAGTGAAGCGTCGATCTCACGCAGTTTTCCGTCACGGCGGCATTTCGCAGTGGGAGCAGTCATGGACCTGAGCGCTTCGAGAGTATTCTCCGTGCGGTACTCCTGGATAAAGCCAAGTATGGCGTTGAGGAGCACGATAAGGATTATAGTGACAGCATCGGTCACTTCTCCGAGAAGAACGGATATGACCGTTGCGCCCAGAAGAATCATCACCATAACGTCCCTGAACTGACCGAGGAATAATCTCATTGCACCTGTTTTCCTGCTGTCGCCGAAAGTATTCAGACCTTCGGCCTTTAATTTTTCAGCCGCTTCTTTTTCCGTAAGTCCCATAAGCTCATCCTTTCGAGGTGTTGTCTCTAAAGGATATGCTGTCCATGAATAAAATATGTTTCATGTGGAACAATTCAATTGTAATGGCCGCTGAGTCAAAACATCGTAGGGGAGGGCGCCCCCGGCGTTCCACGGTTTACAATCAATGAGGACTGCCAAAGGCAGCCCCTACATTGTGCCTGTTATGCATGAACAACACATTCGCTCACCGGCACTACTTGTTTAATGGTGTCATTCAACATTTGTAGGGGACGGCGTCCCCGACGTTCCCCCACATATTCACACGTACATTCACCGCATTGTAGGGGCGGATATCATCCGCCCGTAATCACCCCATCATAAGAAAGGAGCAAAAATGGCTAAATACATCAGTCAGGGCGTGTTCGCTCTGGAACGTCCCGTTTATATCGAAAGCCGCTCATCGGTAGTCGGCAGAAAAGAAGGCGAAGGTCCACTCGGTAAATGCTTCGACATGGTTGTTGAGGACAGCCACTTCGGCAGGCAGACATGGGAACAGGCGGAAAGTCAGTTCCAGCTCGAAGCCGTCAGCATCGCCGTCCGCAAGGCAGGCCTGATGAAAGAGGACATCGACGTTATACTCTCAGGCGATCTGATAAACCAGTGTATCGGCTCGACTTACGGTCTCCGTGAACTGGAGATACCTTTCCTCGGCATTTACGGCGCTTGCTCTACATTTGCCGAAGGGATGCTCACTGCCGCTCTGCTCAACGACAGCGGAGCCGTGAAACGTTCTGCCGCTGTTACGTCCTCCCACTTCTCCACAGCGGAAAGGCAGTTCCGTACTCCCCTTTCCTACGGCGGACAGCGAACTCCCACATCTCAGTGGACCTGTACCGCTTCGGGAGCAGTCATACTCTCGGACAAAGGCGATGTGCGGATAGTCGGAGGCTGTGTCGGCAAGATTACCGACATGGGGATAACCGATATCACCAACATGGGAAGTGCTATGGCACCTGCTGCCGCAGGAACGATACAGCGCTATCTCACCGCTACGGGAACAACTCCCGAGGACTATGACCTCATCGTTACAGGCGACCTGGGCATTGTGGGAAGCAAACTGGTCAAGGCACTTCTCACGGAGCAGAATATCGACATCCACGCACAGCACCGTGACTGCGGAAAGATGATCTTCGACAACGAAACACAGGACACTCACTGCGGCGGCTCGGGATGCGGATGCAGTGCAAGTGTGCTCTGCGGACACTTCCTCCCCATGATGGAAAGGGGCGAGATAAGCAATATGCTCTTTGCCGCTACAGGAGCGCTGATGTCGCCAATGTCACTCCAGCAGGGAGAGTCCATCCCGTCCATCGCCCACCTCGTTCATCTCAGAAAGGAACAGAAATGCTGACAGATATTATCAAAGCCTTCCTCGTCGGAGGAACCATATGCGCCGTCGGACAGGTCCTCATCGACTACACAAAGCTTACCCCTGCAAGGATACTCACAGGCTTCGTGGTCACGGGAGTTCTGTTCTCGGCTCTGGGAATATACAAGCCCCTTGTGGAATTTGCAGGCGCAGGAGCGACAGTGCCGCTGACAGGCTTCGGTCATCTTCTTGCCGAGGGGATACGCAAGGCAATATCCCGTGACGGAATGCTGGGCATATTCACAGGAGGCCTTTCCGCCGCCGCAGGAGGAGTGACCGCCGCCCTGCTTTTCGGCCTTTTCGCATCGGTAGTGTTTGTGCCGAAGGACAGAAAATAGGGGCGGATATCCTCCGCCCGAAATCACCATACACGCAAGATGTCGCCATCTTGACTGCAATCACGTTTCGCTCGTCGGCGCTATTTATAATCAATGAGGACTGCCAAAGGCTTCTCCTAAATCGGGACTGTTATGCGTGAATGACACATTCGCTCGGGCACACATATTTTGTAAGTGGGCACCGCAACCATAATACTCATATAAAAGTTTTGCCCCGAAGCACTTTGAAATGCTTCGGAGCATTGTTTTTTGTATGGCTGATAAGATAAATCAGAATTTGCCGCATATGTGATAAATTAAAAATGTAGGGGGCGATGCCCACATCGCCCCCCTACATTCACGTTGATCTATCGGGCTGATGTGGGCATCAGCCCCAACAACACCAATTATCGGGACGCCGAGGGCGGCGTCCCCTACAAATATAAATTCCGATTTATATTAGTAACAATTATATCACGACATCGTCACACTGTCAATAAAAACGCATAGTACTTCTTACTTTGTATCAGAAATACTATGGCATTAAA
>CADBAC010000267.1 GCA_902792495.1 Ruminococcus flavefaciens
GTATGATAGGTACGGGAGCAATGTCTGACCCTTACATGCACTGCGAGGAAAAGTTACAGCTTACAAGGGAGTGCCTGAAGATAATTCTCAGGAACGGCTTCGGGGCAGCTGTGCAGACCAAATCCGACCTGATACTTCGTGATATCGATTTGCTTGACGAGATAAACCGTTCCGCGAAATGTGTTGTTCAGATAACGCTGACGACCTATGATGACTCTCTTTGCAAAATATTAGAGCCGAATGTCTGCAATACAAAGCGGCGTATCGAAGTACTGAAAATGATGCGTAAGCGAGGAATACCCACAATAGTGTGGTTAACTCCAATATTGCCGTTCATCAATGATACGAAGGAAAATATAACAGCCATTCTTGATGAATGCGTCAGCGCAGGCGTAAAGGGAGTTATCGATTTCGGAATGGGTCTTACACTGCGCGAGGGAGACCGTGAGTATTATTATGCAGCACTTGACAAGCATTTTCACGGAATGAAAGAAAGATACATTAAACGTTATGGAAATGCGTATGAGCTGCCAAGCCCTTATGCAAAAGAGTTGACAGGAATATTTCAAAGGATATGCCGGAAAAACGGCATCATGTTTACTCCGGATGAATGCTTTTCTTATATGCGTGAGCTGCCCGAAAGATACGAACAACTGAGCTGGAAATAATCAATGATTTTATTAAAAAGTTCCCGTTAGCCAAAAAACTAACGGGAACTTTTATTGTTCTTTATTCTCTATTATTTACTCCCTATATCTGATAGAACCATGCGGAGTCAAGCTCGATGTCCTTGCGCTCAACGGGTCTGGATGAATCGTAGTTGTAGGTAAGCTCCTGACTTTTCACACTGACCTTTGCGCCTTCCGGTATTGAGGTGGTTATGAATGCGTTGCCGCCGACTACAACACCCTTTCCGACGATCGTTTCACCGCCTAAAATAGAAGCGCCTGAATATATCGTCACATTGTCGCAGATAGTCGGATGTCTTTTTTTGCCCCTGAGATTCTGTCCGCCTCTTGTGGATAGCGCGCCAAGCGTTACGCCCTGATATATCTTTACATTATTGCCTATAACGGTAGTTTCACCTATGACTATTCCGGTACCGTGGTCGATAAAGAAATATTTGCCGATAGTCGTACCCGGATGTATGTCGATACCTGTAAGGCTGTGTGCATGCTCGGTCATAATACGCGGTATCAGAGGAACATTGAGCAAAAACAGCTCGTGCGCTATTCTGTTTGTGAATATAGCAAACAGTCCCGGATAGCTGCATATTATCTCGTCTTTGTTATATGCGGCAGGGTCGCCGTCATAAGCCGCCGCAATATCCGTTTCGATATACTCACGTATCTTAGGTATTTTTTCAAGAAACGAAAAGGTTATATTCTCGGCTTCTTTCGATAGTACAGATACATCTGCGTTTTTATATTCAGGCACATATTTCAGCACAATGGATATCTGTTTGATAAGATTATAGATGATATCCTCTGTCAGAATAGAAATATTGTTTCTGACAGTATAAGTTCTGTAGTTACTGTTGCGGTAATATCCCGGATAGATTATCATTTTCAGTTTTTCAAGAATATCAATTACAACATTCTTGTCGGGATAGTCAAATGTCTTTATTTCATCAATGACGCGCCCCTGCTGATAGTCATTCATGAGCATTTCGGTTATTGCTTCTATTTTTTTCTGCATAATATTCACCTTCCGTATTCCATTATGATATTGTCGAGATGAGTACCGTTTTCAAGCTGATAAAGCATTGTCAGTGCAGGATTGGTTCTGTTTTTGATACGCTCATAAAGAGGTGAAAGGTATATTTCCTCACCGCAGCCGCGCTCAATAAGTCCCTGTTTACAAAGGTCAAGTATCTGCTTTGCAAGGGCATACAGACCGTCCATATCAATATATGCAGGCTTGACACGGCAAACAAGCTGACGGCGCAGTTCAACAGCATTGTAGCCGTTGTTGTAAAGCGAACGGTCATTTTTTATAAGCCCCATAAGCTCGTCAGTTTTATCAAGCAGACCGGTATGAAATGCCGCAACAGTCATAACATCACTTATGGGCTGACAGCATGAGCTGCGGAACTCTATTGTTCCCCTGAATGTAAGATCTTCGGATTTGAATGTACGAAGATACACTATATCCTCCGGCTGAGGATGAAATTCCATAGAGCATATTTCTCCGTTTTCGAGATATTCTCCGGTAAGCGTTTCGGTATTAAAGTATTCAAGTATATTGACAGGCTTGAAATTGAGGTATTTTCCGTTTCTCTCTACACAGTAGATAGCAACAGTCGAAATATAATTCAGCAGATCATCAACTGTTTTTATCTCACAGTCATACATTCCTACATTATGCGGATTTATGCCGTGAGTACTGTTTTCCCAGAGCATGTCACGGCAGCAGAGCAGATCGGTATTTTCTCCGAGAAGCACTGAATTGCTGAACAGAAGAGCCTTTATCGGTTCAAGCTGATTGAAGGTATTTATTACCTGAGGTATTCTTTCCTTAGTAACATCAAGCTGGACTTGAGAAGCGCTTGAAAACATGCCGAACTGCGGATATCTGTGAAAGTACATCGGCAGACAGGCGTATTTTGAAAAGGATGACAGATGATGGAACAGCATTTTATATCTGCCGTTTTCTATCGGAACATTGTTATTGACCATACGGTTGGGATTTATCCCCATTCCTGTCAGTGTGTAATTGAAGTTCTTGAAATACTCCTGAACAAAATCATAATACCGTCTGAAACGTCCGTTTATAGTATGCAGCTCGCTTTCCTTGCCGAATGAAAACTCCATATTATTATATGAGCAGTCATAGGAAAATACATCTCCGTTTGATTTATTTAAAGCAGAATAGATATGTCCCTGCTCATCAATTCCGGTAGGAATAAAATCAAATTCTTTCAGAAACAGTCCGGTAAGCTTGTGAACTATATCAAAATCAACAGCTTTATGTGAGAGATTAACAATAGGCATTTCTATCTCTACTCCGATAAAGCTGCCGTCCTTTTTTTCGGTCGGCTTTATATAGCGGTCATATAAAATTTTTGTTACATCATCTTTTGTCATAAAAATCATCCTTTTATTGAGTTTGGAGTGAGGAGTTTACAGGTTTGCAAATATGCGGTAAAGCAGTTTCATGGACTCCTCACTTTCAAAGTATTCGTGTCCGTGATCGGTTCCGGTTTTTATCAGATTTCCCTTGTGATAAGCTAAAAGTCTTGTAAAGGGGAGAGGCTGCCATTCTTCGTCGCTCAGCGGAACAGTGGAAAGCAGTGTGTAGTTATCCCGACTGAGATAAAAAAGTGTTCCTTTGCAGTTTGTATGTGCATATAGAT
>CADBAC010000268.1 GCA_902792495.1 Ruminococcus flavefaciens
CTAATTTTTCTATATATTCTGTTTCAAATTTCATAGTTACCCTTTCAGCAAACAGGAATACGAGCAAAACACCTATTCACTATTCACTATTTACTAAAACTATACTCTGTCTAAATACTCGTTTGAACGGGTGTCAACTCTGATAATATCACCGTTTTCAAGCTTCTGAGCGTAATAAACGGTTTTTTCGGTCATGGTAGCAGAATATCTTACGCTGTGTCCGGTTCCTGATTCGGCTGCTTCTTTTATTTCCTCTCTGTCAGCATGATTTTCAAGTTCATTTATGTCAGCCTGAGTATCTGCAAGTACTGTTCCGTCGGCTGATATCAATGAAACACGATCATTGTCCTTTGTTAGTTTTTCAAAATAACCTATTCCTTCTTTTTCTACCGCAGCAGCAACAAAAGATGCCTCCATCTTCAATTGTTTCTCAAGCTGTGCGGTAAACACTTCCTGTAATATCCCTAATATAATAATAAGACAGGTCAGTAATACTATCATGGCAGTTAGAATATTTGAGCGAAATATCTTTTTAACCAATATTGTCACCTCCAATTTTATATCCAACATTTTTTACGGTCTGGATATACTGTCCCGCCTTTCCGAGCTTTGCCCTGAGATTTCGGATATGCACATCAAGAGTTCTGGATTCACCGTAGTAATCCTGCCATACCTTTGCAAATAATTCTTCACGGCTGACTACATTTCCATTGGCACTTAGCAGAATGGAAAGTATGGAAAACTCCTTGAAGGAAAGCGTGACCTCACTGCCGTCAACAAAAACAGTATGTTTTTTTATGTTGACCGATAAACAGCCTATATTGAATTCTTCTTTGTCTTGAAAATTCATTTGTCGGGTTCTTCTCAGTACAGCTTTAATTCTTGATATAAGTTCAGTCATACCGAACGGTTTTGAAATGTAATCATCTGCTCCCATATCAAGTCCAGTGACTTTGTCATACTCACTGTCTTTCGCAGTCAGCATGATTATGGGGAGCATTTCATTTGTTTTCCGCAAACTTTTCAGAATTGACAGACCGTCTTCCTCGGGCAGCATGATGTCCAAAAGAATAAGATCGGGCTGTTCAGTTGGTAAAGCCTTGCGGAATTCACTCGGACGTGAGAAATCCTTAACAGAGTAGCCTTCTTTTTTAAGGGCATAGCAGACAAGCTTTCTTATATTGTCATCATCTTCTACTATATATATTTTATCCATCTTTTTCGCCTCATCAGTATCGTTCATTATGCTTTCCTGTTACCGCAAAGATCACCCATTTGGCTATATTCTCGGAATGATCGCCTATCCTTTCAAAATACTTTGCGATCATGAGAAGATCGAGAAGACATTCGGCGTTATTGCTTTCGGCACTGACGATACTTATGATCTCAGATTTCACTTTATCGAAAAGAGCATCAACGGTGTCGTCCATCCTGATGACCGAATCTGCAATTGAAATATCCTTCTTTACAAATGAATCAATGCTGTTTGTCACCATTCTTACCGTATTCTCTGCCATTTCTTTTATATCTGTCCTGAATGTCATATCTGCTGTTACATAATCGGCGATCTCAACAATATCAGATGCCTGATCTCCGATACGCTCCAGATCGGTTAACATTTTCAGCGCTGATGTTACCATACGGAAATCCGTAGCGACAGGCTGCTGATGAATGAGCAATCTCATACACATGGATTCAATTTCACGTTCCTTATTGTCTATCAGCTTCTCTGCCATGACCGAGCTTTCTTTCATCTGTTCATCTCTGTCCAGAAGATACTTGACAGCACAGCTTATGGCATCTTCACATAAAGCGCCCATTTCTACAAGAGCATTATTCAGCTTTACAAGCTCTGTTTCAAATTTTTCACGCATATTAACCAAACCTTCCTGAAATGTAATCCTCTGTCCTTTTATCATCGGGACTTGAAAACACTCTATCGGTCTCATTGAATTCCACGATCTCACCCATAAGGAAAAAGGCTGTCTTAGTGACCATGATGATCGTGTATTTTTTTCTGAGTTCGACCGCAAGATCTTCTATCCTTGATGTGGAAATGGGGTCAAGTGCCGATGTGGGTTCGTCCATAAGAAGGATATCCGGTTCAACTGCAAGGGCTCTCGCAATACAAAGTCTCTGCTGCTGTCCGCCGCTCATACCAAGCGCCGATTTTTTGAGCCTGTCCTTACATTCCTCCCAAAGAGCAGCTTTTTTCAGTGAATCTTCTACTATCTCATCAAGCCTGACTCTGGACTTTATTCCGTGTATCCTCGGACCGTAAGCGATATTATCATAAATACTCATCGGAAAAGGATTGGGCTTCTGAAAAACCATTCCCACCCGCTTGCGAAGGATACTAACGTCCATATCCTTGTAAATATCCGTACCGCCCAGCGTTATCACACCTTCGATACGGCAGCCTTCCACAAGATCGTTCATTCGGTTGAGGGAACGAAGAAATGTGGATTTACCGCAACCTGAAGGTCCGATCAATGCGGTGATCATCTTATCGGGCAGGGATATATTGATACCTTTCAGCGCATGGTTTTCACCATACCAAAGGTTCAGGTCATGAGCTTCAAGTTTTATTCCGTCATTGCTCATTTTTCCTCTCCTCTCTTAAATTTATTCTTTGCTATTTTTACGGATACATTTATGATTACGGAAATAA
Organism: Ruminococcus flavefaciens; assembly: GCA_902792495.1. Classification (GTDB taxonomy): domain Bacteria; phylum Bacillota; class Clostridia; order Oscillospirales; family Ruminococcaceae; genus Ruminococcus; species Ruminococcus flavefaciens_Z. The sequence continues at coordinate 2,672 of CADBAC010000268.1, forward strand.
ACAGCAGGACTGCCGCAACAGCAAAAGCTGTTTCAAAATCTCCTCGTTCCTTTGCATACATATACAATGAAACCGTAAGCGTTGAGCCTGCGTTATCGGACTGTACCGCATCGAGCGGTGACAGCAATTCATTTGCCATTCCTGCCGTGAACAGCAATGCTGCGCTTTCGCCTGTGATCCTTCCGATCGCAAGTATACAGCCTGTTATGATACCGTCAACCGCCGAAGGAAGGACAACGGTACGTATCGTATACCATTTTCCCGCACCGAGAGCAAATGCACCTTCTCTGTAGCTCTGAGGTACGGTTTTCAGACTTTCCTGTGTTGTGCGTATCACGGTCGGTAATGTCATGATAACAAGCGTCAGCGCACCTGCGATCAGGCTCGTACCCAATGTGAAGAACTGCACAAAGATCAGCATACCTACGAGTCCGTAGATGATAGACGGTATGCCTGCAAGCGTTTCAGTTGCAAGCTCAATGACTTTCACAGCTTTCTTGTTGGAAGCGTATTCCTGTAAATAGACAGCGCCGCCTACACCAAGCGGAAGAACGATCATAATTGTTATGATGATGATATAAATCGTATTAAGGATATTTGGCAATATGCCGACTGTTTCTCTTACCATACTTGGCTTTGTTGTGAGAAATTCTCCTGTGATATGAGGAAGCCCTCTGAACAGTATGTAGCCCGCCATAAGGATAACGAGAACGAAAATGATGAGAGCAGCAGAAAATACAAGCGAATTCAGGATAGCATTTATGATCCTTCGCTTTGCAGATATTTTTTCACGCATGACCTCACTTCCTTTCCCTCTTGACCACAAAGTTCAGTATGATATTTATCAGCAGAATGAATATGAACAGAACAAGTGCGATTGAGAACAGTGCCTGACGCTGTAACCCCGAAGAATACGACATTTCACTTGCGACTGCTGTTGTAAGGAAACGCACGCTTTTGAACAGCGACGGCATATTCGCAACATTTCCTGCAACCATCATGACCGCCATTGCTTCACCCAATGCTCTGCCGATGCCAAGTACAATAGATGCGAGGATACCGCTTTTTGCTGCCGGCAGCGTCACTTTGAAGATCGTTTCGGTCTTTGTAGCACCAAGTGCAAGAGATGCTTCTTCATATTCATGCGGAACTGCTTGTATCGCCGTCTGCGATATGGAGATGACCGAGGGCAGTATCATGATCGCAAGCACGATGATCGCCGAAAAAAGATTTGCGCCGTCCGGAAGACCAAATAATGCTCTTACGTTAGGTACGATCACGATCATTCCTACAAGTCCGTAAACGACCGAAGGTATACCCGACATCAGCTCAATGACCGAAGAAAATACAGACGAAGCTTTTCTGCTTGACGATTTTGCAAGGAACACTGCACACAATACGCCAAAGGGAACGCCGATCAGTATTGCCCCGAATGTTCCGTATACCGATGATAATATAAACGGCAGGATACCGTATTCGGGATTTTTAGCGGTCGATGCCCATGTTGTACCGAACAGAAATTCCCTAATACCGATCTCTCCGATGGCAGGCACTCCTGAACTTACAAGAAATGCAGTGATAACTATTACAAATATGATCGAAAGAAATCCGCAGACTGTAAACAGCCATCTCATTGCAATGTCCACTATCTTATTTTTTTTCATGCCGCTCTCTCATTTCTTTGCAGGAACTGCTCCTGCTTTACGGATATAATCAGCAGCTTTATCACTCATACAAAAATCATAGAAATCCTTTGCTGATTCAGAAAGTTCCTTATCCTTTTTAGTTACAAGAACGAAATTACGCTGAATGCTATAACTGCCATTGAGAACGGTATCCTCAGTAGGTAATACTCCGTCTACGGAAACGGTTTTGACCGAATCACCGACAGATGCGAGAGAAGCATAGCCGATAGCATTCGGGTTAGAAGATACCGTCTGGATCACATCACCCGTAGATGTCAGCTCTTGTGCATATTTGCAGTTATCGGCAGTACCAGTAACGGATTCAAAACCGTCTCTTGTTCCTGAAGCCGCTTCTCGTCCGATGCAGACAATAGGAGAATCGGAACCACCAAGCTCATTCCAGTTTGTAAACTCGCCGGTATAGATCTTTGCAATCTCAGCAACATCAAGGTCTTCTACGGGATTCGAGTTGTTGACGATAACTGCGATACCGTCTATCGCTACAACTTCCGCATTCAGTTCTGCCGTTTCATCATCTTTCAGATCACGGCTGGAAAGTCCGATATCACAGCGTCCTTCCTGTACTGCTTTGATGCCAGCACCAGAACCTGTCGGATTGTAAGTTACCTTTGTGTCGCTGTTTTCTTCCATATAAGCTTCACTCAGATAACCAATGACCTTTTCCATTGATGTTGAGCCGTCTGTCGAGACTGTCTGATCTTTTTTCTTTCCGCATCCGGTTGCATTCATTGCCATCAGCAACACCAATACACTTGCTAAAACCTTTTTCTTAATCACAATAATCACTCCTGTTGAATATTTCCTTTCGGTGATATAAGTATAACATTTTCAATGTAAATTCCGATACCTTTTCTATGTTAATTGTAGGTAAAGCAAGCATTTTTTCGAAAGGAGTGTAAATGTGCAGTTTAAGCCTGAAACAGTAACA
>CADBAC010000269.1 GCA_902792495.1 Ruminococcus flavefaciens
CCGCTCACAGCAGTATCGATATGCTGGAACAGCAGGCAAGAAAGTTCAGGCCTTCAAAGGTCTGCATTTACAGGGACGACAAATACTCCGAGCTGAAAGAGCGCCTTGCCGATACGGATATAAAGGTACTCAGCGGCATGGACGGACTCTGCGAGATAGCCGTCATGGAGGAAAGCGACATCGTTCTCAATTCGGTTGTTGGCATGGTTGGACTTCTGCCCACTCTCACAGCTATGGAGGCAGGCAAGAACGTGGCTCTCGCCAACAAGGAAACTCTCGTTGCAGGCGGAAAGTTAGTTACCGAGCTTGCAAAGAAAAAGGGAGTTACCATTTACCCCATAGACAGCGAGCATTCCGCAGTATTCCAGTGCTTGCAGGGAAACAAGCGTGAACAGCTCAGCAAGATGATACTGACAGCTTCGGGCGGACCTTTCTTCGGATACACCTACGACCAGCTGAAAAACGTCACAAAGGAGCAGGCGCTTCATCATCCTAACTGGGACATGGGCAACAAGATCACTATCGACTCCGCAACTCTCATGAACAAGGGACTGGAGTTCATCGAGGCAAAGTGGCTTTTCGACCTTCGCCCCGACCAGATAGAGATAGTTGTTCACCGTCAGAGCGTGGTGCATTCCGCTGTCGAGTACAACGACTACTCCGTTATCGCACAGATGGGCGTGCCTGACATGAAGATACCGATACAGTATGCGCTGCTTTATCCCGACAGGATGGAGTGTCCCACAGGCAGACTTTCCCTCACGGATTACGGTAAGCTGACTTTCGAGAAGCCCGACTATGACACATTCAAGTGCCTGTCTGCGGCTATCGAAGCTATTACCCGTGGCGGTGCGTACCCGTGTCTGGTCAACTCAGCCAATGAGGAAGCTGTAAGGGCATTCCTCCACGACGAGATAAAGTTCATTCAGATAGGCGAGATAGTTTCTTCTGTGCTGGATAAATTTGAATACTTCGGCATAAACTCTTATGAGGACGTTACAAAGGCTGACAGCATGGCAAGGGAATACGTCCGTTCAGTTATCAGTAAGTAGTTCGGTATCCGCTTCGTGGACGGATCAAAATATGTGAGCGCCAGCGAACACATTTAATTATGCATTGAAAGAAAGGGCAGATATAGAATGTTGGGCATTATTATAGCTATACTAATTTTCGGAATAATCGTTACAGTCCATGAATTCGGCCACTTTATATGCGCTAAACTCAGCGGTATAAGAGTGCTGGAATTCTCGGTGGGCATGGGTCCGAAGCTGCTTCAGAAGCAGAAGGGCGAGACTAAATATTCTCTCCGTGCACTTCCCATAGGCGGATACTGCGCCATGGAGGGCGAGGACGCTGAGACCGCCGATGAGAGAGGATTCCGCAACGCAAAGCTGTGGAAAAGAATGATAGTTCTTGCGGCAGGTGCGTTCATGAATTTCGTTCTCGGATTCGTTCTCATCATCTGTATGGTGTGTATGTTCTCGGATATTCCTTCAACTGTTATAAGAGGATTCGCAGGAGAAAAGAATGATGACGGCACTACTACCTACTACGCTCAGAGTTATGAGAGCGGTCTGCGCCATAATGACGAATTCGTAGAGATAGACGATATCCATATTTTCAGCGATTTTGATGTAAGCTATATCCTTTCAACTACCAAAAAAGACAAACACGATGTAGTTGTCATCCGTGACGGCGAAAAGGTAGAGATATCAGACGTTGTTTTCAAGAATGACCAGACAGGCGGTGTGTGGGATTTCGGCTTCGTTTACAAGAAAAAGAATCCGCTCACTGTTCTTGACTGCTCAAAGGACTACTTCTGCTCCATGAGCCATCTGGTAGGACTTTCTCTCAAACAGCTCTTCTCAGGCGAAGTCAAGAAAGAAGAAGTATCGGGACCTGTCGGCGTTGTGGATGCTATCAGTGATGCGGCAGAGGAAAGCGAAGGCTTAGCCGATGCTATATTCAATCTGCTCTATATGTCGTCACTTATCACTATCAACGTCGGTATTTTCAATCTGCTCCCTATCCCGGGACTTGACGGCGGCCGTCTGCTTTTCTGCCTTATCGAGCTTGTACGCCGCAAGCCTGTCAAGCCTGAGCATGAGGGCTATGTTCACCTTGCAGGTATGGTCCTTCTCTTTGGTATCATGATATTTGCCACATACAACGACATTGCAAGACTTATTACAGGAGGCTGATAACAATGGCAGAGATTTGTCTTCTCGGCACAGGCGGTATGCTTCCGCTGAAAGACCGTTTTCTTACAAGTTTATACGTTGAGCAGAACGGCAAAGCTGTGCTCATAGACTGCGGTGAGGGAACTCAGGTGGCTATGGGAATGCACGGACTGAAAATGAGCCGTGTGGAGGCTTTGCTCATCACTCATGACCATGCAGACCACGTTACAGGTCTGCCCGGACTTCTCCTCTCCATCGGCAATTGTTCACGCACCGAACCGCTGGATATCTATCTTCCCGAAAGCTGCGTGAATGCAGTGAAGTCGCTGATGTCGGTCTGCGGCTACCTGCCTTACGAAGTGGTACTGCATACACTTTCAGTCAGCGAGGGGGAAAGCTTTAAGATAGAGCGCATCGACCCTCTGCTGAACATAAATACTATCCCGCTGAAGCACAGCACAAAGTGCATAGGCTACAGCTTTGAGTTTTACCGCAAGCCTGTGTTTGCTCCCGAAAAAGCGAAGACTCTGGGAGTTCCCGTGCAGATGTGGAAGAAGCTTCACGCAGGCGAGGATGTTACTCTCGACGATGGTACGGTAATAACTCAGGAGCAAGTGACAGGCGAGCAGAGAGCGCCGCTGAAAATCACCTATACGACTGATACCTGTCCCCTTGACAGCATCGTTCCGTTTGCGGAGAATGCCGATCTTTTCGTATGCGAGGGAATGTACGGCACTATGGACAAAAAGCAGTCCATGGACGAAAAGGGACATATGCTGATGCAGGATGCCTGTGAACTGGCAAAAAAGGCGAATGCAAAGCGTTTGTGGCTGACACATTACAGCCCTGCTGAAAAAGAGCCTGCTGTTTATGAGGACGAGCTGAAAGCGATATTCCCCGAAGTTTCGGTATCCGTTGACGGCATGAAAATATCCTTATAATAGTTGTCAGTGAATAGGGCATAGCTGGTGGTTAATGCGGAAATGCTCAAAACTAATCACTAAGGAATGATAACTCAAAAGGAGATAATATGGAAAAAGAAGGCTTTGTTTCGGTCTGGGCGGTATGCGGATTTACGGAGGACGAACTGGAAGAGTATACGGAGTATGACTACGAAAACGAATGCCCGTCCCGTTTCTGCGTGGAGAATGGCATAAAT